>JAJOKK010000007.1 GCA_021129875.1 Candidatus Bipolaricaulota bacterium | reverse complement strand
GAGCTTGTGCAGTATGTAGATGAGTGCATCAACCTCTTGGCACGCCGGTATTCAGATCCGCATCCTCTGGCAAAGCTCGTCCAGGAATTCGCAGCAGAGATCGACTCGCTATCTGGCGGAACGTCGCTTGATCGGCGATTGGCCGACTACTTCTACCGATTCCTTGCGTGCGAGCCGTTTCCGTCCCTGACGCGCGATGAGAATCAAGCTCGCAATCTGGCTATCTTTTCGCAGTTGTTGGGGGTGTTCCAGACCTACTACCGCCAGACCGTTCTCACCGCCCGAAACCGCGAGGCGATTCGCAACCAGCTGTTCGGCAGCTTCCTGAGGCTGCTCTACGACGGTGGAATCAACGAGTACGAGGATCAAGACATGCCCTTCCAAAAGGGATACGTTCAGATCATGACTATCCACCAATCGAAGGGACTTGAATTCCCTGTAGTGGTTGTCGGATCACTCTCGAATAACATCAACTCAGCCAAGGACGCAGATCGGACACTCGCTCCGTACTACCAGCGAGAGCCCTTTGAGCCAGAGGACCAAATCACGCACTTCGACCGCATGCGCTTACACTATGTAGCATTCTCACGGGCAGAGAAGATCCTTGCTCTCACATCTACCAAGGATCCCAAGTCTCATTTCAGCCCGATCTGGCAGGGGCTCCCTCAATGGCCATACGTGGAGAAGGATTTGCTTAAGGCGTTGGCCTTCAAGCTGCGGCATCGAATGCCGGTCAAGCGAACCTTCAGCTTCACGGGAGACGTGAAGGTGTTTGAGACCTGCCCACGGCAATATCAGTTCTTCCGCGAGTACGAGTTCACTCCGGCGCGCACGGCTGAGGTCCTGTTCGGAGCCGTTGTGCACGAAACCATTGAAGACATTCATCGCTACGCGCTCGATAACTCGCTTCTTGATGAAGCAGGAATCCGGGATCGGTTTGAAGCCAACTACGCCGCTCTCTTGAATCGAGGACTCCGACCGATCGGTCCGAAACAGAAGGCAACAGCCCTCCAGCAGGTGCTCACGTATCTCGGAGAGAATCGGCACATATTTGACTCGATCATCGACACCGAAGTGGATGTCTCCATCGAGAAGGATCAGTACATCTTGACTGGTCGAGTCGATCTGCTAATGAGTCCGGAGAACGAGCTGACGCTTCTGGATTTCAAATCGCAGCCTCGGCCTCATTCAGACGAAGCCCGCGTCGACGGCTACTACAAGCAGCTGTGCATCTACGGCCATATCCTGGAACAGCGGCACGGGAAGAAGCCCGATCGTCTCCTTCTATACTGGACTGGCGAACCAACGAGAGAGCGGGCGTTGATGGAGTTCGCCTACAGCCCAGACGATGTCGATGCCGCCGGAGCGTATTTTGATCAGGTTGTATCGCATATTTTATCTGAGGATTATGGCGTTCAAAAGCCGCCGGAAGTGCATATCTGCAGGGAATGCGACCTGAGAGCGTTCTGTGAGGGCGAAGGTACGATACGCCTCAAGAGGGGGGTAAGCTAGATGGATCTAACGCAGAACCTTTGGGAGCGCTTCGGGTTCAGCGACAATCCGTATGATACCCGTGCACTGTCCTTCTCGGAGCGGGCATTGCTGCCTATTTCCAAAGCCTTCATCGGGCGTGAAATGGACTCGACTGAATCGTATGTCATCACCAACTTCTTCCGAAATCCCGGTGGAGGTCGCGTCGTGGTTGAGGGCGACGTAGGGGTCGGAAAGACCACGTTCGTCAACTATCACCGGTTCCTTTGGGAGCACGAAGCACAGGATCGGCTCCTAACACCATCTTCCGAGATCTCTGTCTACTCAACATGGACGGCGCAGGCCTTTGTGATGAGCGCGCTCGGCTCCCTGGTCGGCCGCTTTCTTGTTCTCAAGGGCAAGGAGTGGGTTCATGCGCATGACCTGCTCTCCGAAGTGGCGGCCCTGACGCACGTATACATCGAGCGCTCGCTTCGATGGAGCGGTTCGGTGACCGTCCTTGGCACCGGCGTGGGTGGCAGCCGAGCGATCGAACGCACGTCAAACGTCCCAGACGTGGGAATGCCTCAACTCATCTCTTACCTCGAGCAGATCGCCGCGTTGGCATATGACGAGGGGTTTGCCGGTATCACTCTCCATTTCGACAACATGGAGCTTCTGATGCAGGCCGATCCCGAGGCACTCGGACGCTTCTTCGACGAGATCCGAGACGTACTGCAGACACCGGGCTACTACTTCGTTTTCGTTGCACCGGCCGGATTCTTCCAAACAGTGATCGCGCCGCGGGAACGTGTCAGGAGTATCTTCTTCGGACAACCGATTGTGGTGCCGCCGCTGTCGGAACATGAGGTGCTTGCTGTGCTTCAGAAGCGGTATGAGCTCCTGACCACGGAAGCGGGTCGCTGGGTATCGCCGGTCAGCGACCAGCTGGTTGCCCACCTCTACAATCTCTTCCGAGGAAGGATTCGTTTCGTAATGGACGCGATTCAGAATATCGTCTCGTATGTGCCTGAAGGTCTTCCCGGAACAATCTCAGACGGCATGGCGCTGGAGATTTTGTCCACGTTGGCATACGAGCGTGCATCCCAGCTGCTGACACCGACGGAGCGAGACGTGCTGGTCGCAGCGGCCGGCGTCGAGGAATTCACCAACGCGTCGCTGACGGAATTGACTGAGAAACGAAAGCAGAACACCGCGATTTACATCGAGAAGTTCGTGAGGTTGGGGTTGGTACGTCGGCTCAGACAGGAAGGCAGTGAGGTCTTCTACGAGGTAGCCGCTGACATGAGGCCGCTGTCTCCAGGGAGTGCAGCGAGTCATGAAGAGTAATACGGATTCATATGACACGATATGACAGCAAGTCGAAGAGCTGTACAAAAGGGGTCGTGGCAGATACACGTGCCGTCACATGGTTCTATGTGACGCCGTGTGACGCCGTGCGGCACCGTTTGACGACACGCAGGAAGCAGACACACCCAGCGAATTAGCCGAGTTGTTACCGATGAAGCATGATGAATCAGAGAACGGAGGGTGATGGTGGCGAAGATTGATGTGAACAAGGTGGAGCTGGTCTGGCCGGGCAAGTACAACGACGACGGAACATTGAAGGAGGTCCCGCGCGTCCATCTTCCGTTCCAGGTGATCGAGACGGTCAACGAAAGCCGTGCGACGCGTGAAGCAGCGAAAAAGCCCGAGACGATGAGCCTGTTCGACGTCTATGAGGGTAAAGAAGGAGACACGTTCGAGGAAGGCTGGAAGAACAAGCTCATCTGGGGCGACAACCTGCTGGTGATGGGCTCGCTTCTGGAGAAGTTCGCCGGCAAGGTCGATCTCATCTACATCGATCCGCCGTTTGCCACCGGGGCGGATTTTTCGTTTAAAGCAATGATAGGAGATGATGGAATCGTCGCGACGAAAGACCCATCCGTGATTGAGGAGAAGGCCTACCGCGATACATGGGGACGAGCACTCGATAGTTATCTGTGCATGCTTCACCCCCGTCTTGCTATTCTGAACGAGCTCCTCTCAGATACGGGAAGCATCTACGTTCATCTCGACGACCGCGTGGCATTTCATGCTCGCCTTTTGCTGGATGAGCTTTTCGGCGCTGATCGTTTCCGGAATAGCATCTCGTGGCATTACAGTGGATGGAACAAGCCAAACAAATACGCCTTCATGCGCCGGCATGATATCCTGCTGTACTACTCTGGTGGGGATTCCCCTGTCTTCAACCCGGTCTCGACACCCTATCAATCTCGCGAGGAATACCTCGCGACACGCAAGCAACGTCTGCACACGGACGAGGAAGGCAGGGAGTACACGCTCGATACGCGCGACGGTGGCGCGAGGCAAGTGCCTGTCTATGTCGACGAAGCTTTGGCACGCGGCAAACCAGTTGATGATGTATGGAACATCGATAAGCTGAACAACTCATCGAAGGAGCGAGTGGGCTACGATACGCAGAAGCCAGAGAGTCTTCTTGGAAGAATCGTGATGGCATCGACGAACCCGACCCAACTTGTCATGGATGTCTTCGCGGGCTCAGGAACAGCATGCGTAACTGCAGAGAAACTCGGACGACGTTGGATTGGCTGTGATCTCTCTCGATGGGCTATTCACGTTGCGCGGAAGCGTCTTCTCGAAATCGAAGACTGCAAACCCTTTGAAGTGCTCAACCTTGGGAAATACGAGCGCAAGTACTGGGCAGGTATGACGTTCGGAGACAAAAAGAGCGACGATCAGCTAACCATCTACGAGTGCCTGGCCTTCATCCTCAAGCTGTACGGCGCTCAGCCGCTTTCAGGGACCCAGCATCTTCATGGGAAGAAGGGCAAGGCCATGGTGCATGTCGGTGCGGTCGATGCGCCGGTAACGATTGACGAGGTGAATGCCTGTATCGAGGAGTGCCTGGCTGTCAAGCAGGACGAGATCCATGTCCTCGGTTGGGAATGGGAGATGGGTATGTCGCCATACATTGTCCAGGAGGCGAAGCATCGTGGCATCAAACTCCTGCTCCTGAGTATCCCACGCGAGGTGATGGAACAGCAGGCGGTTGACAAGGGCGACATCCGGTTCTTCGAACTTGCCCATGTCGAAGTCAATATCCAGCGTCTCGGTGAGCGCAAGATCCAGATCGAGCTGACCGATTTCGCGTTTCCGTACGCGGACCTCATTCCAGAGGATGTGCGGGAGAAGATCGTAAGTGGTCGGACTATGTCGACTACTGGGCTGTTGATTGGGACTTCCGGAGCGACACCTTCATGCAGGGCTGGGTCGCCTATCGCACGCGCAAGGATCGTAAACTACCGCTGATATCCGACTCACACACCTACGAGGCCCACCGAACGTTCAATGTCATGATCAAGGTGGTCGACATCTTCGGGAACGATACGTCGCAGATCTTCCCGGTGGAGGTGTAGCCATGACAGAAGCCGTCATATCCTACGACAAGGATCTGCCCGAGATCCCAGAGCACTGCGCTTTCCTGGAGCCGAATCGGTTCCTCCGCAAGAAACCCGGCAAGAACGAGGATTTCGAGGTCGTGGAAGGGCGCCGCCCCAGCCGGTTAATTCTGGTCAACCAGTTGAGATCTGCCGTGCGTGCCTGGCGCACCGATGGCTATCCGGGGGCATCGAACGCCACCCAGCGGCTTCTCACCTACTGGTTCGAGGAAGACCATTTGGTCAACGGGAACCTGTGGCGCTACTACTTTGGCCAGCGTGAAGCGATCGAGACACTTATCTATCTCACAGAGATCGAGAAGAACGCCGATATCATCGATCTGATCCGCTCTTTCGGAGAAGTCTCCTATCCCGATGGGTCGCAGAAACGGTTGGAAGGTGAGGACCTCAGGATCGAAACCGCCATGGACGGGAAACGGCGCCTCCTGCGCTATGTCACCGAAGTCGAAAGCGAGCAAACACAGGACTTGCCCGTCGAGGACCTCCGGCGCTATGCCTTCAAGATGGCCACTGGTTCAGGGAAAACCGTCGTCATGGCGATGGCCATCGTCTGGTCCTACTTCCACCACAAGCTGGCTGAAGGTTCGGATCTCGCAACGAATTTCCTCGTGCTGGCCCCGAACGTCATTGTCTATCAGCGCCTGGAGAAGGACTTTGCCGATAACGACATCTTCCATCGCCTTCCGTTAATCCCGCCGGAGTGGAAGTCCCGCTTCAGTCTGAAGGTGATCCTTCGCGGGGAGAGCACTGAGCCGGATCCATCCGGGAACCTGTTTCTCACCAACATCGAGCAGATCTACACTTCCCGCCAAACGGATTGGACGCCGATCAACCCGGTCGATGCGATCCTCGGGAAAGCAGTGGTGAAGGCCCTCTCCTCACAAGGCCGCCCGATGCTCGATCGGATCAAGAACTGCCGCGATCTGGTCGTCCTGAATGACGAGGCGCATCACGTGCATGATGAGGACCTGGAGTGGCACAAGACCTTGACGAGCCTTCACGAAGCGCTTCCGCGCGGGCTGGCGCTGTGGCTTGATTATTCCGCTACGCCCAAGGACCAGAACGGCACGTACTTCCCGTGGATTATCTGCGACTATCCCCTTGCACAGGCGGTGGAGGACCGCATTGTCAAGGCGCCGTTGATCGTCCATCAAGTCAATCGAGAGGATCCCAAAAAGGTCACCGGGGAGAACGTCATCGAGGCCTACGGGGATTGGCTGCTGGCTGCGTTGGCGCGATGGAAGGTCCACTACGATACGTATAAGGACTTCGGGCAGAAGCCGGTCTTGTTCGTCATGACCGAGAAGAACAAGTATGCGGACAGGATCGGAGAGTGGCTCGTCGAGACCGAAGAGACCGGACTTAAGAAGAACGAGGTCTTGGTTATCCACACCGACAAAGAGGGGAGGATCAACAAGAAAGACCTTGAGAAGGCCCGTAAGGCTGCCCGCGACATCGATCTTCCGAGAAACAGGATCAAGGTGATCGTTAGCGTGCTCATGCTGCGTGAAGGCTGGGACGTCAAGAACGTCACCGTTACCCTTGGTCTCCGTCCGTTCACTGCCAAATCGCAGATCCTTCCAGAACAGGCCGTCGGGCGAGGGCTGCGCCTGATGCAAGGGATTGGGCCGGATCGCACGCAGACACTTGAGGTCATGGGGACCAAAGCATTCGAGGATTTCGTTCGGCTATTGGAGAAGGAGGGGGTGGGAATCAAGACCATGTCAACGCCTCCAGCGATGCCGGTGAAGATCTTTCCCGTAGCCAGAAAGCTTAAGTATGACATTGCCTTTCCTCAGACAAAACCCATCTACTTGCGCAATTACACAAGGATTGAGGATTTCGATCCATCCACGCTTGGGGCGATCTACGATCAAGAGGAATTCATGAATGAGCCAACTCGCATCCGGCTCAAGATGGAGTTCGCGACAACCGAGACCGAAATCCATCAGGCGGACATCGGCACAGGTACTCCGCCTCTATCTCAAGATCTAATCGCATCGATCTGCAATAAGGCCATGCGAGAAGCGAATCTGTCCGGCATCTTCGATCGGCTTTATCCTCTTGTAAGGCGATACCTGCAAGAGAGTTGCTTCGGCAAGACAGTCGACCTCGATGAGGAACGAATCCGCGGCCACCTACGAAGCGTCATCACACAGAACGAGATCGCGAAGTTCCTAGCCAAGCACATCGGCGAGCTGACAACCGAGACCAAACCCATCGAGTTCGAGCGGAACCCTATCCGCCTCTCTGATGCCAAAACCTTCACCTGGCGTCGCAATCTGCCACCACTCGAATGTCAGAGGACGATCTTCAACTACGTGGCCACCTACAATGACTACGAACGCGCATTCGCAGAGTTCCTGGATGGGCTTGATGATGTAGTCAGATTCGCAGCCCTTGGAACTACGGAGAGCGAGAGCGGAGTAGCCTTCAAAATTGACTACCTCAAGCCTAGTGGTGCCATCGGTTTCTACTATCCCGATTTCGCCGCGGTGCAGAAGATCGGTAGTGAGGAAGTCCATTGGATCATAGAAACCAAGGGCCGTGTTTGGGAAGACACCCCAGTCAAAGACGCCGCCATGAAGCACTGGTGCAGGCAAGTGACGGAGACAACCGACCAACAGTGGCGGTTCATGCGCGTGAACCAGAGTGACTTTGGCCTAAAGCACGACCGTTGGAGCGCGCTTGAGGATATGGTGCGTGAGCTCCTGGGCGAGGGCGGGGCTGACGCAGGAAGGCTGCTGCCCTAGCTCACCAAGAGCATTCGGCTTTTGCATTGGCGCCAGGGTCAGGTCTTGCGATTCAACACCATGAGTCTTCCCTCTGGCCGAGGTGGTTGCCGAGCAACATCGGCCCTTCCGCACGGTGGTGCGTTCGGACACAAACTTTGCGAGCAGGAGCTCTGGCTTCCGGTAGTAGAGAACCTTACAGGCCTAAGCGAAGTTGACCCTCATGTTGCAGTTTGATGGAATGTGTTCTTGATTCAGAAATTCTAGGGGCGAGTCGAACTCGTCCGAGTGAACTCGTCTGAGTTATGTCCTCCGAGGACGATAGCATCTTTGCAACGGAACGGGCACGGGAGCTTTGTCTCAGCAATTCACACGTTGCAGAGGCCCTCTACAACCTGCGTAAGAACAGATGGATCGTCCACTATGAGAAGGGCTCTACACTATCTCATCACCGGTTCCCGGAGTTGCTCCTGTCCATGAGTTCGAGATTGCGCAGCACTGGCCAACCCCGCAGTCATCTCGGATGAAAAACCACGAATTGGCTCTTCTGCGGGACGTCGGCGTGTGATTTCTACCATGCGTTCATCGTTGGGCCTGACGGTCGTCTTTGCAAGTGGTTCGAAGCGATTGGAGATGCGCAGTATGCCATCGGGAGCATTGATGATCCGTTTCCCGCAATCGACCGAGTATCAAAGGAAGTTGCCTTCCCGGACCTCTGGGATGAGAAATGTGCTCGCAATGTGGTATTCTTCCCTCTGGCCGAGGTGGTTGCCGAGCACTATCGGCCCTTACACACGATAGTGCGTTCGGGTACAGACTCTGCGAACATGAGAGGTAGCTTTGGGTTATGAACAAGGCATTGGAGTGCGAGTTCTGTTGATCCAACATAAAGATGATCTGCAGCCTGCAATCGCGGTGGAAAACGTGTGGCGCACATTCCATTCCGCGGCAAGGGGACGGGGTGTTCTCGGCGGTCTGTTCACGCGTTCGGCTGAATCTGTCGAGGCGCTAAAAGGGATCAGCTTTTGCGTTTCCACGGGTTGTAGCACAGCCCTTCTTGGGGCGAACGGCGCGGGTAAATCATCGTTGTTGAAGGTCCTTACGGGAGTGCTGCTGCCGACTTCCGGGTCAGTCTCCGTTGCCGGGTACGATCCATGGAAGGAAAGAGTGCCTCATCGCCGGGCGATAGGCGTTGTGTTCGGGCAACGCTCCCAGCTCTGGTGGGATCTTCCGATTCAAGACACGTTCCGCTTCCTGAGGACGGTCTACGGGCTCGATAGCAAGGCGGCGACCGAACAGACAGCGCGCCTTGTCGATCTCCTCCAGCTGTCGCCACTGCTGCGGACGCCTGTTCGTGAACTCTCCCTTGGTCAGCGAATGCGCTGCGAAATCGCGGCCAGCCTGCTGCACAACCCGCCGGTCCTCCTCCTCGACGAGCCGTCTATCGGGCTGGACCTTGTTTCTAAGATCCGTCTTCGCCGATTCCTCCGGCTGCTGACCTCGGAGAACCGGACAACCCTTCTCTTTGCCAGCCATGATCTTCTCGATGTGGAAGGTCTTGCAACGCACCTTCTGGTCCTCGATAGGGGTAGGATTGCGTTCGATGGGACGTACGATGCATTCCGAACGAGACAGGGGAAGGACTCCTCGGTTGTCAGCCTGCAGTTCGATCCGCCGATTCCAACCTCCCTGCTCGACTCACTTGCCCGCCTAGCCCGACTTTACCGCCTGTATTTCGCAAGTGGGCATCTGTATAGGAGAA
>JAJOKK010000086.1 GCA_021129875.1 Candidatus Bipolaricaulota bacterium | reverse complement strand
GATACAGCGCGGTAACGCCCAGCCCTTCCAAATAAGGAAGCTTCTCAGTGATCCCAGCCAAATCGCCACCGAAGTACTGATGACAGCAATGCTGCGGTGATATGGGATCGTTCCAAGCTGAGAGATGCGTAGGGTACCAACCCTCCTCCTCCCACAGTACGTTGTAATGGACCATGGAGGTCTCGAGAGCGAATGCATTATTCTCAGGGTTTCCATCTCGAAACCGATCTGGAAAGATCTGATAGAATACACTTTGGCCTACCCACTCAAGCTGAGGAAAGGGATCGATACCGTCGAAGTAGAAGAGCTCAGCAGGATCCCCAGGGAGAACAAAGGTGGTGTGAGTAGTCCCATCGAATGCAACACCAACAAAGCGGTATTCCAACGAAGCTTCCGGCACCGGGATGGAGACGCGCCATATCTCGCCGAATTTCCACCATAGTTGCCTTTCCATCGGCCAGCTGCCCTGCTCAGTGATTAAGCGAACCGACGATACCACATCCGGCGTTGTCCTCAAGCGCAACACAAGACGGCCATCAGCGATGGACAAGTACGCCGGGTCACTTGGATTGTGCATAGGTGCAGGCCCTGCTACCTCTCTAGGCTGGACTATGCGTACAGCGTTTTGGCCGCCGAAGCCGTCTTCCACATGTTCATCAGCATCCAGATCGACTGGGCCGCCGCCGCGTGCCGTCTCCATATCCCCCGGCCATTGGCCGTCGATGAAGAACTTGTACTGATGGCTCCCAAACTCCAAGCAGATGGTGATAGACCAAGAGCCGTCGGCCTGCTCTTCCATCGGCCATTCGCCCCAGTGGTTGAAAGAACCGCGTAGGCTCACTGTAGTAATAACTTCCCCTTCGAGCGGCACATAGGTAAATGTGACTGCCTCTTGAAAAGGCGGACACTCTACCCCTTGAACGCTAATGGCAGCCATCCCCAACAACAAAGCTAACCCCAACGCTACGACGCTAAGCTTGCGCATTTTTAAATACCTCCTAGTCTAGTCGCTCTGGGTGTTATTAGTCCTCCACAATGATCGGCACGAGGACGGCGAACGTCCTTGCCTGTTCATCAAAGCCGGAAAGGATAGCTTCCTGCGTGTATCCCTCAGGCGCCAAGTAATCAAAGACGAGCGGGGCGACGATCGGAGCGGGGCTGCCGCCGCCGATCCACTCTCCGGCACTACGGGCCACGGGGCGTATGTGATCCGGGCCGAACCCGTCTTGCGAGGCTACCATTACGTAGTGCGCTCCGCGGATCTCCGGCACCAGGTCTTTTGGGATCCTCACCAAAACCAGCCGCTGCGCCGGATCAGTGGTAACATCGATCAGGTGCGTCTCTCCATCAGCGGTGAACAGGTGCCTGCCGTAGTCGGGCCAGCCGGCCACTTTGACAAAGAAGTCCCACGGATGATCCGGGTGGAACCTGACTTGCATTGCGTCCCCATCGGGGTGCGCTTCAGTCAGCCCGCCTGGTTGCGTATCGAGATAGAGGTTGATGATTGGGTGGCTGAATCCGAGCGGTCCGCCCCATGGGTTGGGAAGAGCGTAAAATTCGAAGACGAGGAGCCATTTGTCGCCCTGATCAAAGATCGTGTAGCTCAACAGATCGAACAGCCCAGGGATATCAAAGACGCCAGCGGTCGGATAGACAAGGCTGCCCATGCCGTGGTCATCGCCAACAGGGTCGGTGAAGAAGGCGACTTTTTCACCGCCGATCAGGGCCGGGATGCGGGCGATCGCCGGGCGCGCGGGGGCGCTTCCGAGTATCTCTCCCGCTTTCTCCACGGAGAGACGCATCCAGACGGTCAGCTCCTCGGTCCGGTCGAGCCCCAGCTCCTCAAACGGGATCTGTGCTTCGATCGTATTGCCGACCCGCACAATCCTCTGTCTTAGCAGCCTAATCTGGTTTCTAAAGTCCCACCCTTCCGTCCCATCGGCGACGAAACGGAAGACGTTCCCCCGCCCGTCCGGCCGGACGTGCTCAAACCGTACCTGCACCAGCTGGGTCAGTGGGAAGCCGATATCTTCTCCGGCGAACCGCGCCCGGGCGTTGATTGGGCTGCCCGGCTCAGCCCCGGTGTGGAAGCCGATGTACAGGATGAGGCGGTACTCTTCGCCGATCAGTTCGCTCGGCAGACGCGTGGTGTCGGCCCGCAAGTAGAGGTTGTGTGTGCCGTAGCCGATGAACGCGCGCTCGATCAGGCCGTCGCCGTCGAACCTGATCGCATCCGCCCATTCGCCCGCGGCGACCGTCCCGTCGATCACTGGGCTCACCTCACCTAAAGGAGAAAAGACTGGACTGATCCGCGTAAGCGGAAGCGCATCGGGGGTGATCTCTATCACATTCGATGCCGCCCGGTTGAACGATCGATCGATGGTAACGATCCGGTAGCGGTATTCTTGCCCGTGCGCGACTTGAGTGTCGGTGAACGAACTCACTCCGACTGCGAGTCGGGCCAGCTCCTCCCATGGTCGATTCTCTCTCTGCCGAAGGACCCGCAGGTGATCGATCCCCGCTCTATCCGCGATCTCCCATTGCAGCAGAACAAAGCTCGCTGCATCGAATCGGTGGAGGAGCTGCGCCTCGGCCAGGTTCGCCGCCGGCGGCGGGGTGAGATCCGCAGTCGGGATGACCGTGAAGTGGGGGAACGTTCCATCCGGATAAGTAGCGACCGTCCAGCTCATCCCTTTGTTGGTGGAGAAGCGGAGTGAGGCGAACCACTCAACGAGCTGCTCAGGGACGAACCGGCCTGCATACAGGTCGGCCCCTGCCTTATCCTCGATGTAATCGGCTTCGATCCATGTCCAATTCTGTGGATCGGGATCCAAACCAAACCCGAATTGAGCGCTGATCCCAATGCCACGACCGGGAAGATCGGTCACTCCGGCCATTTGAATTGCAACGGTCACCGGCTCAATCGCTCTTCCCACCCCAATCGTATGCTCTTCGCCTTGAAGGGCGAATGGCTCGATGATCACCGAGTCGAGCGCAGGCGAGGGGACAGCGACTGCATGGATCGACTTCTCACTTTCGTTCCCTGCGGCATCGACCGCGGTTACCGCATAGAAGTACCGCTGCATATTCTCCACTTCCGTGTCGATAAACCGCGGCTCGGTCAGACCTTCGGCGATCAGCGTGTAGTGACCGCCGGTGATCGTGGTGCGGTACACGTTGTAGGAGACGGCATCAGCAACCAGTTCCCACGTGAGTTCAACCCGCCGGTCGAATGAGTTTGCAACAAATCCGCTCGGTCGTTCCGGCGGGAGCAGATCCTGCAGGACTCGGTCCTGTCGGCCATGATCGGCGATTAGGATCGCGCCGGATAGAGGTGGCAGACTAAGGGTTATTCCGCCGCCGGTCACCATGTATTCCCGGCCATCGTTCAGTAGGTCGACAAAGACCGCGCCGTCACGGACGAATCCGGTGAGGTCGAGGAGTAGTTCATCTTCCCCTGTCCTACTCACCACAACGATCGCTAATGCATTATGATCGACGATCCGGATCATCTCACCGGTATGGTAGTTGATCGTATGCTCGCTCCTTCCAAGGGCGTCGGTGTTGCCGAGTATCCGCCGGCCGATTACGTAGGTCCCGCCCTGGGCGTGCAGGGTGACTAGATCACCGGTGCGCAGGACCGGGTTGTCATTGCGGATTGCACCGAGCAGGCGGTAGTGGTTGAGGATCTCATTACCCTCTTCCACCCTCTCCCAGGGGAAGGTGCGGCGGCAGTCGGGGTCGCGATGCCCGGAGAGGCCGACCTCGGTCCCGTAGTATATGGTTGGGGAGCCGGGATAGCTCAACTTGAATGTCGCCATCAGTTTCACCCGCGCTTTTGCGCGCGCGTTCGTTTCGTCGATCTGTTGTTGGCTCATCCCGGCAACACGTTCACGATCGGCAAATGTATCGGTCTCGAGATAGCCGAATGTCTTTAGTATGCGCTCTGTGTCGTGCGATTCGACCAGGTTCATCATCGCGTAGAACGCCTCTTGCGGATAGTCCTCGTAGATCTCGGTCAGCACACGGTCGAAGAGACGAGCGCTGCCCCCCATGATGAAGTCGTTAACCGCATTGGCGAAGCGGTAGTTCATCGTCGAGTCGAAGGTGTCACCAAGCAGATCAAGGGTTGCATCGTGCCAGTTCTCCGCGATCATGATCGGTTCGCCATGGGGGAACTCGTCCGGCCCTCGGTCACCTTTTAAGTAACGCCTGAATTCACGCCAAAAATCCATGCATACCTCCGGCGAGACGTCAAGCCGCCACCCACTCGAGCCATAAGCGACCCAGCGGCGGGCGATCGAGTTCTCATCCCGGATGATATAGTCGGCGAACGATGTCAGATTCAGCTCGCTTCCGCCCGGGGCTCTGATCACCGGCATACTCTCCAGCCCCCACCAGCCTTCGTACTCGAAGCGCTCTGCATCGTAGAGGCCGACCCCACCAATGTTGGTCTTTCGGTTGCGGATAGAGAACCACTCGGTGAACGTGAAGTCGGTCAGACCCTGGGCGATGAAATAGGCACGTACCTGCGCTTTTGCTTCTTCCTGCGTGATCCCTTCGGCGGCCATCAGATCGAATACTGCGGACCAGTACTCATAGGCCCCGATATCATCCGGCCACCTGTTATAACGGTCGAAGTAGCGGGAATCGTCGCTGACATGGTTGAACGAAGCATCGAGGATCAGGTGGATGCCGCGTTCTTTTGCACGACGCGCCAGCTCCTTGAAGACGGCATTATCGCCGAATGCGCGATCGATAATCCGATAGTCAGCGTGGTCAAACTTATGGTTGCTCGGCGCCTCGAAGATCGGATTAAGGTATATCGCCCCTACACCAAGTTCCTGCAGATGGTCAAGCCTGGCGATTAGCCCGGCCAAGTCGCCGCCGAAGAAGTCGTTGTTCCAAATACCGTCACCGGCGTAATCAGGGTTCACCCCTTTCTCTCGCGGATTATCCGGCAGCTCCCCCCACTGGAGATGTTCGATCGGCGTACCGCCGCGGAAGCCGCGTTCGTCTGCAGCGTGGTTGTTCGTAGGATCCCCGTCGTAGAACCGGTCGAGGAATATCTGATAGGTGATCGCGTGTTTTTTCCAATCCGGGGTGCGAAAATCCCGGTAGAAGATCGTCAACTGGAAGTCATCGGGGGAGAGGGAGACGGCGCGGCCTGCACCCCCATCCTGCCCCGGATCGCCGTAGTAGACCGTCTCATCTCCGCCCTCGATGATGAAATGATACCAAAGGACCGTGGGGGTCTCGGAGACGAGCGTAACCTCCCAGTAGTCATAGCGCCCGTCGGGTGAGCGGCCGGCGATCTCCATCTCCTGCGTCTTTCTAAGCTGCAGAGCGTGATCCCAGAAGGAAACAGCTACCTCCTGCGCATCACCAGCCCCAACGCGAATCCGTAGCTGTACCTCCTGGCCGGTCGGCGCAGCGCCGAACGGATAGCGGAAGAGCTGGTGATGTGTGTTGTGCTCGATAAGTCCGGTCCGAATCTGGGCCGTACCGGCCAGCCCGACGATAAGGACGATGATCAACGCCCCGATCAGTCCGAGGACCGGCCCTAATCGCCAGCGCTTTGCGTGCGGAACTACTGCACTGGTCTTTGCAACTATGGTCGATCGATAGAGTACTGACATTTGGGCTACCTCCTGATGAACAGTTCGTGCATTTCCTCCTCGATCTCACAGATCCACAGACCATCCTTCTGCGAGATCTCAACAGGCCTTCCCTCAACACTCGTCGCACTGATCGGTCGATCGGAAAAGACTGCGAACCGATCGACCACCCCCTGTAATTGAACCTTCCAGCCGCCGTCCCACTGTGCATTCATAATCCGCCCGGTTGGGGCAGGGACGAACTTATTAGGCAGACCGAGCAGGCCAATCCCCCCGCGCTGCGGGAGGAGGACGAAGTAAGCAAGCCTCCCCGGGGCGAGCCGCCCGGTGATCCCGGGCGTTCGGTGATGCGTAAAGCCGTCGACCACCAGAAAATCGCCGCTAGTCGGCGGATCGAAGCTGAACGGTAGTTCCTCCTGAGCGGTGTTCAATACCAAATAGTATATCCAGCACGCCCCTCCGGCCTGTCGCACGGTCCAGAAGGCGTGGATATCAGAGTCAAGGGTCTCCGTGACCGGAAACGGCGGTCGGTCGGGCTGGGCTATCGTGCCGTCGGCAAGGACAAGCCGCTCGATCAACTCGACATCGGTCATCTCCGGCCCGTCGCCTATCCCGACCGGTCCGCAGGAGAGGGCACGCAGGACCGCCTCTTCTTCTGGGTTCTCCCCGCCCAGACCGGGATGGGGTCTGGAGAGGAACAGGTCGTGGAATGGCATCATCCCCAGCGAGTAGAGGACCATCCCCATGAGGAGGTTCTGATTATGAAGGTCTCCGGGCGGGGTCCACGCATCAGCAAGCCCCTCGGTCCCCTGCTTAGCCGCCGTGGCAAGGGCAGCACGCTGGGCAAAGAGGAAGTCGGTATGGCTGCGCGCGGAGATCACATTTTTCTGCATCGTGGAAGCGAGGTTCATCCCCATCGTCTGCATACACAGAAGGAGATCGATATCCTCGGCGGCGAACGCCTCGGCCATGCCGGAGAACCACCGTTCAGCCCTCTCGGGGTCCGACCGAAGCGCCGGCGTCATATGCTGTTGCGTCCGCAGCCAGTCGTGCCAGGCGACAAACCCGCGCTGTGCGGTGAGTTCGGCCGCGGCCGTGCGGTAGAAACTTGGGTCGGAGCCATCCGCGCCGTACTCGTTATCCGGGCTAAGGGCGGAGAGGTGGAGCGCGGTCGGAAGAGGGGACCCATTCCGATCAGCGGTGAGCCCGTGCGGGTATTTCTTCTCATCCGGGAGATAACGGAGCGCCTGACCGATCTCTTGATACGGGTACCATAGATCGATCCCCAGATAACGAAGCGGAACCCCGCCGTCTTCCAGGCCGGTGACCACCTTTGCCAACTCATCGGCGTTTAGAGTGCGGATCAGCTCGGTGTAATAACTGCCGTAGGCGTTCCACCAACCTAAAGACGAGGTCAGGAGGTGCTCCTGCGGGCAGGGTCTCCCTTTCCCACCACGAGCGAGGAGCAGATCTCCCAGGTAAATCAGGGCCGAAGGAAGGTCATCACCAAAGACGAATACAGTCTCCAAACGTGTCCCCGCGGAAAGAGCATTCACTGAGCCGTGCAGACCGCGGGCCGCCCCATCGGGGGTGCGGACCATCGGGCTGGTGAGGAAGTAGTTCGCCGGGGCGATCGCCAGCGCGCCCTGCTCAGCAAAACAGACAAGCGGGGCGAAGGCCTCTTTGGGAAGCGCGCCCGCCCCTTTACCGACATGGACCGTTGGCCAGTCTCCACCCGGATAGTTGTCCCCTGACGCCCCCAGTCCGAAGGTGGCGAGGAAGAAGCTAAGATCTTCGGCGAACGAGAAAGTCGGGGCAAGAAGGGTCGGACTCTCAAAGGAATCACTCTGCGCCAGGCAGTCAAGGTCTCGTTTGACCTCCACCGTAGCCCAGATCGCCCGTTCGTAGGCACGGAGAGTGAATGATAGAAGCGGCTCTCCCTCTAGTAAATACTCACGCCGTTGCTCGCGATAAGCGCCATGCAGATCCGCACCCGCTCCCTCGCACCACGGAGTGACCGTCAAACCTCCATCGGCATCGCCATACCAGCTGCCTGCCAGAGGAACCCGCACCCCGATCTTGCGGATCCAAGGTATTCCCTCTACCAGGATCCCGGGGAGTTCATTGTCTTTAACTTTAAGCGCAAGCTTCATCTCTTATATCCTTTCTATTGTAATTTAATGTTTCTTCCGCCCGCTCAATCGGTGAACGCCCATACCGAGCAGACAGAAATGCACTCGATCGGCGAACGACCAAACTGGGCGGGAAGACATGATGGATCGGTGCACGTGTACGGTCGTGCATCCGTTTCAGCAGAAGGTCCACCGCAAAGGAGCCCAGCGCCTCGATCGGCTGTTTGATAGTGCTCAGGCCATATTTCTCCGTCCACGGCTGATCATCAAAGCCGATGAGCCGGATCTCCTTGCCGATCGCCAACCGGCTGTGACTGAATTCATCGATTATCCCCTGGGCGAGAAGATCGCACCCGGCAAAGATATTGACCGGCCCCTGACAGCGTTTCCGAATCTCACGGACAGCGGCCCGCCCGCCCTCCCAGTTGAAATCGACTATGAGCACATTCTCATCTGCAATCGCCTGTCCCGCCTCGTCCAACGCCCGCTTGAATCCCTGGCAGCGATCGCGGAAGACCCCGCTGGCAAAGGGTGTATCGAAGTGCTCTTCGATCATAACAGCAAAAGTTTCGGCGGGACGTTCTGCTAAGTGTTGTCCGGCAAGATAGCCGCCCTGAACATTGTCAACAGTGACGGTATCGTGGTCGGGGTGATGGATATCGATAAGCACAGTCGGCAGATCGGCAGGGATCGCGCCGTTACCGTTATGGAAGAGGTTCGCCGGGTCGAGCGAACTCATCAGCAAACCGTCGGCGTGGTAGGGGAGGGCATCCGGATCGCGATAGCGGTCCAGACGACGCTGGCTGAACAGCGGAAAGAGGGCGGCATCATAGTCATACTGTGCCAGTTCACGATCGATGGAGTTGATGAGCCGGTTGTAGAAGTCGGTCCCGACCATCGGAAAGATAACCGAGACCGTCTGAGTGCGACCGGTGCGAAAAGCCCGCGCCGCGCGGTTCGGTTTGTAGCTGAGCGTATCGATCGCTTGGAGCACGCGGGCACGTGTCTTTGCTGAAACATCTGGATAACCGTTCACCACACGAGAGACGGTGCTCGGCACCACTCCGGCATGCGCAGCAACATCCAGAATCGTAACCTTCGCTGTGGGCATCTTCCTCCTTGGCGATTACAAAATCGTTTCCGGAATCGTCTTTGTAAAATAGCACGATTTAGTCTCTCTGTCAAGAGGCAGAGTTGTCTCGGTTGCAAAGCAAGGCCGGAGGCCGTACAAGATGAGCATGAAGCGAGGCGTTGTTTCTCGTGCGAGATGAGCATGAGATAGCACTGGCACCGCCTGTCTGCGTCCGAAGGCCAGGCAGGCACGTGTGTTGAAATACAGAAGCCATGCTCTTAATGCTGACAGACACACGAGTGATGAGTATCAACAAGCTGAAGACATGGGCTGAGTTTAACATCTCATTCCTTACAGGTTGTAAAATTCTCAAATCGCAGCCTCGTAGTTGCCATAGCTTGCTTCCCTCTCCCGTTACCATCTGATCGTATTGGGTGGATTGATGTCTCATTGCAGAGACACATGCCATTTGTTCGCATCGGCAATGCTCATGATAAATGAGCCTGTCCGACAAACCAACTTGAAATTCTAATGCTAGACAGTTATACTGTTTCCATCTGATGGAGTTGGAGGCACCTGTGATGGCATACAACTTTCTAGCATACGATGAGCAACAGTTGTATTTACTTCCG
>JAJOKK010000190.1 GCA_021129875.1 Candidatus Bipolaricaulota bacterium | reverse complement strand
ATCTTACCGGCGTACCCGCGGCGTAGAGCAGCCTTAGGGTGAGACCGGAGACCCCAGGCTCCTCGTAGGGGCGAAAGATCTTTCGCCCCTACCATCCCAGGACGAGAAATCTTAAGAATAAAGGCCTGACCACGAGGATATTGTGACCCCGAGGATATTGCGGCGTTCTCCTCTCTGTGTTACCCTTCTTCGCATCATGGAATCGATGGACAGAACCGAACAGCAGATGGGTGATGCGCTTTCGTCCGTCTATCTTGTCCCGCACACCGCTGACCGGAGGGCGGTGGGACGGCGGTTGGCCGCCCCTCTCCTGGCCGCAGGGACCCACAGGGAGGGGCTTGTCTTGCGTGGAGCGCACCCGGACCTGATCGAGCTTTCTCCTCCAGAAGGGAAGCAGAAAATCGGGATCGCGCAGGTGCGCGAGGTGATCCGGCAGGGGCAGTTCTCCCCGGTGGAAGCGCCCCGCAAGGTCTGTCTGCTTCCCGTCTCCGAGGCACTGACCCTGGAGGCGGCGAACGCGCTCCTCAAGGTGCTGGAGGAGCCGCCGCGAGGGCTTCTCTTCCTGCTGCTGGCAGAGCATCAGAGCGATATCCTTCCGACGATCCTCTCGCGCAGCCGCATCGTGCGGCTCGCTCCGTCCGCAAAAGAGAAGGCCCTTGCCGAGCTCACCGCGGCCGGATACACCGATGAGGAAGGGCGTTATCTTCTCTCAATCGTCCGCAATGAGAAGGAGATCTCTTTCTTCCTCGCGACACACGCCGATCTGCAAACGTTACGTGTGCAGGCGGAATCAGCCGCCTGTGAGGCCTCTCCTGAAGAGCTGTTCGCGCTGATAATCGGTCCCGATCCGATCCTTCGCCGCGCCGGGCTCCTTCTCCTGATCGAACGGCTGATCGATAAGGATCGGCAGCTCGCTGTCGCCGGTGCAAGGTTCCTTGCCCGCGGGAAGAGGGAGGAGACTCCCCTCCTGCTAGAGGATCTCCTCTCAATCTCGTTCGCTGTCGCTCGGCAGGGGATTATTCCAGATTCAGAGAGGGACCGAACACTCGCCTCCCTCAGCGCACGGGTGCACCCGACGAGGCTCTTCGCCTTCTGCTTGCGGGTGGAACGAGCGTGGCAGGCACTGGAGCGGTACACCCCGCCGGAGGCCATCTTCTTCTCCCTCTTCCTTGCGCTCGGGGAGGCATCCCGTGTCTGAAGAAAAGGTCTTCTTAGTGCGGGTCCTCAACCTGGAACGTGACAGCGGTTATTTCCACGCGGAGTTCAGCAAAGATGCTGCAGAAGAAGTGGAGGCTGCCCCGGGGAAGCGGTGTGTCGTCAACCACAACGGGCTGCGGTTGGGCGAGGTAATGAGTCTTCTCTCCGCCGGAGAAGGGATCGGGGAGCAGCTCGAACAGATGCTGCGCTGGGCGTCGCCGGATGACCTCAACGCACACATTCACAACCAAGCGGATGCAGAGCGCGCCCTCTCTTCGATGCGGGAGACGATCTCACACTATGACGACTTGCCGATGCACCTCGTCGCTGCGGAGTACACCCTGGATCGCTCCCACCTGCGCATCTACTTCACCGCGCCGCATCGGGTCGATTTCCGATCGTTGCTGCGCGACCTTGCCGGACGGTTTGGGGCACGGATCGAACTGCGGCAGATGGGTGCGCGCGACGAGGCATGTCTTAAAGGGGGGATCGGGCGATGCGGGCAGATCATCTGCTGTCACCGCTTCCTACGCGAACCAAAGCCTGTTCCGATGGAACTGGCGTACGACCAAGAGCTGTTCGTCCCTCCCGAGCGGATCACAGGGGTCTGCGGGCGGCTGAACTGCTGCCTCGCCTACGAGCACAAGGCTTACAAGTGTGAGTTCGCAAAGATGCCGAAGCTGGGAGAGTGGGTCGCCTACAACGGAAAGAGGGGGAAGGTTATCGCCCGCAACATCTTCCGCCACACAGTCACCCTCCTTATGGGCGGTAAGGAACGGATCGAGGTTGAGGCGGTCAAGGTGAAACCGTCTACTTCGGAGAAGAAGACGGCCTGAGTCTTGCTCCCGCTCCCTGTAGGCGAGCGATCTCCGCTGTGGGAAGACATGCTTCGATTTCGATCCCATCCTCGGTATAGCCGCAGATACTAACCTCTCTCTGTTGCGAGAGATGGTGGAGGAGGCTGCTGCGCGCGTACGGGATGAGGAAGGAGACACGCTCCCTTCCCTGGTCGAGGACGGCGCGCACGCGCTCACGGAGACGATCGAGCTGCATCCCTTCCTTGGCTGAAATACGAAGCCCATCATCGAAAATGGTGGGGAGCGCCTTCTCGGGATCAACAAGATCGGCCTTATTCAACAGAGTAATGATCACGGGCCGCGTCGCGTCATCAGAGGCAAAGACCTCCTGATCGAGGATGGTAAGGACAGTCCGGCAGTCCTCCTCGCAAGACGGGCGGGAGAAATCAACAACGTGCAAGATCAGGTCTGCATGCCGTACCGCTTCCAGTGTAGAGGCAAAGGCAGGGACCAAGTGGTGGGGCAGGTCGCGGATGAATCCCACTGTATCGGTGCACAGAGCCCATCGCCCTGGGGAGACCTCCCCGCGGCGGACGGTCGTCGCAAGGGTAGCAAACAGTTTGTCCTCGACGAAAGCATCCACTTGACAGAGTCTGTTCAGTAGAGTCGATTTTCCGCTGTTGGTGTAGCCGGCAAGGACGATGTGCGGAAGCGAACTTGCCTCACGCCTCTTGCTCTTCAACTCCCTCTCCGATCCTGCCTTAGCCAAACGTCGTTCCAAAGCGTGAACGCGCCGGTAGATCTTCTTCCGGTCGAGCTCGAGTTGCGTCTCCCCGGGTCCGCGTGTCCCTATCCCTCCCCCGAGGCGGGTTAGGGCGCTCCCCCAGCCGCGCAGGCGGGGAAGGAGGTAGCGCAGCTGGGCAAGCTCCACCTGGATCCTTGCCTCCTTGGTCGTCGCGCGCTGTGCGAAGATATCCATGATTAGCTGAGTGCGGTCGACCACCTTCCGGTTGAGTTCCTTCTCCAAGTTGCGCGCCTGTGCCGGGGAGAGTTCGTCGTTCAGAATAATCACGTCCGCGCCCAGCTCGCTCGCCGCCGCTTTCAGCTCACTCACCTTCCCCTTGCCGATGAAGGTTGCTCGATCGGGGCGGAGTCGTTTCTGGGTAAGGACCGCGACGACCGAGATCCCTGCCGTGTCGGCGAGCGACTCCAACTCATCAAGAGCGCCTTCTATCTCCTCCCCCGGCCTCTCCACGGCGACGAGGATCGCGCGCTCCATACCGTAGACACGCGCGCGTTCCCCTAGGCGGTCTTCGATCAGGCTGTGTTCATCGTGTGGACTATGGTTCTCGTTCAATTTGCGCTCCAATAGCTTTTAGCTTCTCCTCAATCATGGCGTAACCACGGTCGATTTGCTCGATCTTGTGGATCACGGTCTTCCCCTCGGCAGCAAGCCCGGCAAGGAGAAGGGCTGCGCCGGCACGGATGTCAGGGGCATCGACCGAGGCACTGTGAAGTCTCTTCACCCCGGCGATAACGGCGCTGTCGCCGGTCGTTGCAATCCGTGCCCCCATCCGATTGAGTTCAGGGACGTACCCGAAGCGGCGTTCGAAGACCGTCTCTTCGATCCGGCTCTCCCCCCTCCCCAGTGTGAGGAGCGCGGTCAAGGGCGGGTGCAGATCGGTGGGAAAGCCGGGGTGGGGCGCCGTCCTGACCCGTACCGGATCAGGTCGCCCGTTGCTCGACAGTCCGACCGTATTCCGCCCCTCTACAATCTCCATTCCGGTCTCCCGCAGGACATCGAGGAACGCAGCGAGTTCTGTGGGAACTGCGTTCCCCACCTCTACTTCACCGCCTGTGATCGCCCCGGCGAGGAGGTAGGTCCCCACCTCCAGGCGATCGGGGATGACCGTATGTTCGGCCCCGTGCAGACGGTCCCTCCCGCTGATTCTGATCCCTTCCGGGGTCGTTTCTATCCGCGCCCCCATCTTGACGAGCAGAGAGATGAGGTCGGCCACCTCCGGTTCTCGAGAGGGATTGGCAATGACCGTCTCCCCTTCGGCCAGGGCTGCGGTCATGATCAAGTGTTGGGTCGCCCCTACAGAAGGATAGGGGAGGACGATGCGGGTCCCACAGAGCCGCCCCGCTGTTGCAACAACCACGCCGCAGCGCTCTTCGATCGTCGCCCCCAGTGCAGCAAGCCCGGCCAGGTGGAAATCGACCGGCCTCCCTCCGATGTTGCACCCGCCGGGGAGGTCGACGTTGGCGCGACCGGTACGGACGAGGAGCGGTCCAAGGACGATGAACGACGCGCGCATCTGCTTCACGTAATCTGCCGAGGGCCCCCCGTCCAACAGAGGTCCTCCCCTGATCTCTACCGTATCCCCATCGCGGATGACACGTTTCCCCAATGAGGTGATCGTCGCCAAGATCGTCGCTACATCGAGCAGCGCGGGGATACGATGCAAGATGATCGGCTCATCGGTCAGCAGAGCGGCGACACAAGCTGGGAGTGCGGCGTTCTTCGCTCCCCCGGCAACGATCCTCCCGCTTAGCGGTCGTCCCCCTCTGATGATCAGCTGTTCCATCACGTTAAGGAAGGTGGCGCCGAGGGTCGACCGGGAACTCACGGTTGCGAATCTCGAAATACAGTTGCGGCCCGATCACGAGTCCGGTCTCACCCGATTCAGCAATCTTCTCTCCCACCTCTACAAACCGTCCGACAGAGACCAGGGCCGTTGCCAGGTGGCCGTAGATGGTATAGAAACCATCGGCGTGACTGAGAACGAGTATCGTTCCAAGCTCTTCGTGCCCCCCGACAAAGAAGACCCTCCCACTCGCCGCGGCATGGACCGAGGTTCCGGTGGGGACCGCGATGTCGATCCCGTTGTGGTGATGGCGGGTTCCAAGGACGGGATGGATGCTCCAGCCAAACTCGGAGCGGACCTCCCCCTCGAGAGGCCAGATGAACCGCATCCTCTCTCCGCGTGCCAGACGGACCACGTCCTCCCAGAAGAAGGCTTCCCCCCGAGGGATCAGGAGTTCCTCTCCGGTGATGATCAGCGCTGGGTCGGCGATATCATTGGCTGCGGCGATCTCCTCTACCGAGACGTCATAGATGTGGGCTATATCGGTAAGGGTCTCCCCTTCCCTGATCAGGTGCAATGCCCCCTCCCGCGCGACCCGCAAGGCCATCCCGGGAACGATCTCTTCGGGGGAGAGGAGGCGGTTGTCGGCCATGATCTCCATGCCGCTCACCCCAAGGAGGGCAGCGATATCGGCCAAGTTCTCCCCCGGGGCGACCGTGTGGGTGAGAATATCAGGCGCGGGGTCCGGTACGGGTTCTTGTTCCGCTGGGTCTAGCGGAACAAGAGGGTCCTCGATAGGGGGAGGATCGATTATCGGATCGATTGGCGGGAGCACAGGCGCCTCCTCTATCTCCTGTTGAACAGGGAGGGGCAGATCAGGAGGTCGCGGCCGCAACAGGATTGGGAGAAGGATAATCCCTGCCAGGACCACAATCGCCAGCAGAATACGATCTTTGCGAATCGGCTTTTGGCTAGTCACTGCTCATCAGCTCAAGGAACTGCTCGTTATCCTTTGTCGCCTCCATCTTATTCTTGATCAACTCCATCGCCGTCTGCGTATCGTTCAGTTCACCCACCATCTTACGCAGAATCCACACGCGTTTCAATACCTTGTCCGGCAGGATCAACTCTTCCTTACGGGTCCCACTCTGTTCGATATCGATGGCCGGATAGATTCGCTTATTGGAGAGGTTTCGATCGAGGAGCAGCTCCATGTTCCCTGTCCCCTTAAACTCCTCGAAGACAACCTGATCGAGCTTGCTCCCGGTATCGACGAGGGCGGTGGCGATGATCGTCAGGCTCCCCCCCTCCTCGATGTTGCGCGCCGCACCAAAGAATTCCTTCGGCTTGTACAGCGCGGTCGGGTCCATCCCCCCGGAGAGGAGCTTCCCCGATGAAGGGACGGCAAGGTTATAGGCGCGCGCCAGACGGGTGATCGAGTCCATGAGGATGACCACGTCGTGCCCCAATTCGACCAGCCTCTTCGCCCGATTGGTCACCAGTTCGGCGATGCGAGTGTGATGCCGTGGCTCCTGGTCAAAGGTTGCAGCGACCACCTCGCCATTGTCGATCGAACGCCGAAAGTCGGTCACCTCCTCCGGCCGCTCATCGACCAGGAGGACGAACAGCTTCACATCGGGATGGTTGGCGTTGATCCCTTTGGCGATCTCCTTCAACAGGGTCGTCTTCCCCGCCTTGGGAGGGGAGACGAGCAGTCCGCGCTGCCCCTTGCCGATCGGGCAGAACAGGTCGATGATCCGAGTGGAGATCTCCTCCGGCCCGTGCGCCACCTTTAAATAGGAATTGGGATGAAGTGGGGTGAGATCGCGGAAGATCGGCCGACGTCGCGCCTCCTCCGGGGCGATACCGCTGATCTGTTCTACCTTGTGGAGAGCGAAGTAGCGCTCATCTTTCTTTGGATGGCGGATCGGACCGCTCACCAAGTCGCCGTTCCGCAGCCCGAAACGCTTGATCTGCGACGGCGAAATGTAGACATCGTTCCGCCCGGGGAGACAGTTCTCGTTGCGCAAGAAACCGTACCCGTCAGGGAGGATCTCCAGAACACCGGCGCTCACCTTTAAATCGCTATCCTTCGCAAGGTGGATCATGATCGCACGAAGGAGGTCTTCCTTGGCAAGATGCATCCCGTTCCTTACCTTCATACCATCAGCGATCTCTTGGAGCGAATCGATTGTATTTGCATGCAGCTCTGCTAGTTTCATCTTTCTATCACCTCAAACATGAATTCCTCGATGGACGATTAAGTACAGACTCATGATATAAACAGCCAGGAGCAGGGCGGCGCCGGCACCCATTCCGAGTACGCGGCGTTTCGAACGGTAGGCGATCGCGATCGTAGCGATCGTTGCCATTGCGATCCCCAGGCCCGCCACAAGCAGCTGATCCATCATTCCTTCCCCCAAGCCGCCGAAGATCGAGCCACGACGGAAAGCAAGATCAGCAAAGAAGATGGTTAAAATATTAAACATATTCGACCCGAACAGGTTCCCGACAATCATGTCGTAAGCCTTGATCCTGAGCGCTCCGATCGAGGTCGCTAGCTCGGGGAGCGAGGTAACGATCGCGACCAGGATAGCTCCCATGAACGAGGCTGAGAGACCGGTGGCCTCTGCAATATCCCTGCTCGCATGAATCAGGACGATGCCGGCGGCGATGATCAAGGAGCCACAGATGAGGAACCCGCTGATCGCGCGACCGAGCGACATTGTCTCTTTCGGCGGTCCTTCTACCTCCCGGTGGTCTCGCTTCTCGATCCGGTAGAGGAGAAAGACCCCGGCAACATAGGTAATAAGGATAAGTATGCTGACCGGGCTGACCCACCCGATCGCTGCTCCGGGATCGATCGTCATCCCCAGCATGGCGAGAACGGTAAGGAGGACAGCGAGCCCCCCGCTCGTCACGTGGTACGGCCTGACAAGACGGAGGAACGGCCCGCGGCCGAGGAGGGGGATGTCCATTACCGCGATGATGGCGATGTTGAACAGGTTGCTCCCAAAGGCGTTTCCCAAGGATATATTGGGGATATTCAGCGCTGCGCCGGTCACTGTAGTCGTCAGTTCGGGGATAGATGTGATCGTTGCCAGGAAGAGGAGGCCGATCCAGCCTTGCCCAACCCCGATCCGCTCCCCCAACGCCTCGCCAAAGGAGGCAAGCTTGATCCCAGCAAGGATGATCGCAGCAGCAGCAATGAGAAAAGCAATCCAGTGAACGGTCATGCAGGTAGTCAACCCCTTTTAAGAATCAGTAGCCTCTGAAGCTTCCTTCAGTTAGTCTTCTTACTGCCTAGGTTTTCTTCTTTCCATTTACATGGATGGAACGGGCGAGAGATGAGTTCATAGGGGTCGTAGAGTTCGTAGAGTTCGTAGAGTTCATAGAGTTCATAGGGTTCGTAGGGTTCGTATTATACGTCCTTGGAGCATTAGAGGCCTCGTAAAATAAAAACCCCTATACTTTCAAGTTGAATTACTCAATCTCTCGATGGCCTAATCCCTGCCCCAGCCTATTACTGTTCGATCTTCTCGATCCGGCGGGTGTGCCGCCCCCGGGCAAAGGGGGTGGAGAGCCATGTTGCAACGATCTTTTCCGCCAGCCCCAACCCAACGATCCGCGCCCCGAGGCAGAGGATGTTGGCATTATTATGGGACCTGCTCAGTTCAGCCGAGTAAGGATCAGTACACGTCGCCGCGCGAATCCCGCTCACCTTACCCGCGGCCATCGCCATCCCGATCCCTGTCCCACAGATAAGGATCCCTTGTTCGGCCCGGCCCGTGACGACAGCGTCCGCCACCTTGCGGGCGATATCCGGATAATCGACCGGGGTGGGCGAGTCGGTTCCCAAATCGATTATCTCGTAGTCAGTGAGGACCCGGTCTATAAGCGCATCTTTCATTGCCAATCCAGCATGATCACAGCCGATAACGACCTTCATGCTAAACCTTTTTGACAAGCCACTTGATCATGTCTCCATACATCTTAAATCGCTCCTGTATCCCTTTAGAGAAACCTCTCTTCTCTTCCTTTAAGACGTGCGTTACCCCGTCCAGATCCACCTTCTCCTTACTCCAACCCTCTTTGACCGCGAGCTTGGAGAGGGCCATCTCGATCCCGTAGTCCATCTCTCCCACGTAATCCTTTGCCCGTTCCCACATCACCTTGGAGATCAGGCGCTGGCCCGAGGCAAACGGATTAATCTTCTGTGCAATATCGGTCGTCGTCCGTCCGTTTGAGAAGACTCCGACTACCATATCGGCTCTTCCACTAGTGTATGCGTCGATCAACCGTTCGACATGCTCTGCTGTTAACCCGACCAGGTCCGCATCGAGGAAGAGGAAGACATCGTTCCGGGCACAAGAGATCCCCGCATCGAGCGCCGCCGCCTTCCCACGGTTTGTCGGCAGGGAGATCACACAGACATCAAAGCGTCGAGCCACCTCAGCGGTCCCATCATCCGACCCGTCGTCGACGACGATCACTTCATCGACAACAGGACAGGATATGAGCGGCTGAAGAACAGCGCCTATCCGACAGGCTTCGTTATATGCAGGCACCACCACAGACACAGGCATTCGTTTTAGAGTTAGGGCAGACAGCTTGATAATCCAGAACGCTTTATTTATTGAGTTGCATTCTACCGTCTCGGCAGGGAAAAGTCAATCTGTAGAATCTCACCAAAAATGCACTCCAAATTCCGGCCCAGTATTTGCTCATCGAAGGATGAGCACGAGCACGTGAGTCATTAGCTCAATATACCCACTTCGCCAAGGAATGCCCCATTCTCCAGGCGCTTCCGGTCTAGTACATACCCCTTGATGGCGTATTTGCGGCGGACATGAGCCTGTCCGACAAACCAACTTGAAATTCTAATGCTAGACAGTTATACTGTT
>JAJOKK010000069.1 GCA_021129875.1 Candidatus Bipolaricaulota bacterium | reverse complement strand
CAGATAACGAGCCACTATTTCATAGGGCAGCAAAAGCAGGTTCTTGGACAGCCTGAATAGACCCAATAAACCCAATAGACCCAATAAACCCAATAGATCCAATAGATCCAATCGCTTCATTGAACGTGAATTGCGGTTGCGGTACACTCGATCGAAATCAATGTTTACGGGAATAGTAGAAGGGTTGGGCTTGATTAGGGAACGGCGCGGAAGCGCTCTTACGGTGAAGCTTCCCCCAGAATTACGGGGGCGGTTGACCGAGGGAGCGAGCATCGCGCTTAACGGGGTCTGTCTTACGGTCGTCGCGCTGGGGGAAGGGATCTTTTCCGCCGATCTATCCGTGGAGACGGTGTCGCGCACTGCTCTTGCCGGACTGCGCTCCGGGCTGAGGGTCAACCTGGAACTCCCGGTGACGGCGCAGTGCGCCCTTGACGGGCATATAGTCCTTGGGCATGTCGACACAGTCGGACGGGTGAAGGCGCTCCACCGCGAGGGGGAGAACTGGAGCCTTATTGTCTCCTACCCGGCCGAGTTCCGGCGTTATCTGGCGGAGAAGGGCTCTGTTGCTGTAGATGGGATCAGTCTTACCCCGTACGCGCTCACCGGGACGACGCTTCGCTGTGCGGTGATCCCGGCCACTTTCACCGGAACGACCTTGTGTGATCGGCGCGTCGGAGACCCGGTGAACATCGAGTTCGACATCCTAGCCAAGTACGTAGAGGGGATGATAAGGTATGCTGATTGAAATCGAAGGGGCAATCGAGCGGGTCAGGGCCGGTGAGATGGTGATCCTGGTCGACGACGAAGGGCGGGAGAACGAAGGGGACCTTGTTGTGGCTGCGCAGCACATCACCTCAGAGGTGATCAACTTCATGGCCGTCCACGGCCGGGGGCTGATCTGCGTGCCGATCGAGTCGGCGCGGGCAAGGGATCTGGCCCTCACCCCGATGGTGCCGGAGAACACGGCGTTGCACGGAACCCACTTCTCTATCTCCGTCGACGCGAGCACCGGGATCACAACCGGAATATCAGCGAACGACCGTGCGCAGACCGTCAGGGTGATGGTCGACGAGCAAACGAGCCCCAAGGACCTCGCCCGGCCGGGGCATATCTTCCCGCTCATCGCCCGGGAAGGGGGTGTGCTGAAGCGGGCCGGCCATACTGAAGCGGCGGTTGATCTGGCGCGGCTCGCCGGGCTCCGGCCGGCGGCGGTGATCTGCGAGATCCTGAACCCCGACGGGACAATGGCCCGCCTCCCCGAGCTGATGGCCTTTGCTGAGGAACACAACCTGACGATCGCCAGCATCGCCGACCTGATCGCTTATCGGAAGCGCCATGAACGCCTGATCGAACGGGTGGCGACCGCCGAACTCCCCACTGATTACGGGTTGTTCAAGATCATCAGCTACGTAAGCCCGATCGAGAGCGAAGAACATGTCGCTCTGGTCAAGGGGGAGATCTCGGGGAGGGAGAACGTTCTCGTGCGTGTCCATTCCGAGTGCCTAACCGGCGACGCTCTCGGTTCTCTACGCTGCGACTGCGGAGCTCAGCTTAAGCACGCCCTGGAGATGATCGCGGCAGAGGGATGCGGGGCCCTTGTCTACATGCGCCAGGAAGGGCGGGGGATCGGCCTAAAGCACAAGGTTTACGCATATCAACTGCAAGATGAGGGGCTCGACACGGTGGAGGCGAACGAACGGCTCGGCTTCGCCGCCGACCTGCGCGACTACGGGATCGGGGCTCAGATCCTGGTCGACCTCGGACTCTCCACGATCCGGCTCCTGACCAATAACCCCAAGAAGGTCGTCGGTCTTGCCGGCTACGGCCTTGAAATCGTCGAGCAGGTCCCGATTGAGATGCCGTCGACCGTGTACAACCGCGATTATCTGAAGACGAAGAAGGAGAAGCTCGGCCACCGTTTGCAGGATGTCTGAGTCCGGTGGGCGTGGGGACGAGAGGATCGTTCAGGATTAAGAGTTCATGAGGAGGAGAGATGGGGAAGGTATTCGAAGGGGGATTCGACGGGAAAGGGATGCGTGTGGGGATCGTCGTTTGCCGGTTCAACGATCTGATCACCGGAAAGCTGCTTGACGGGGCACTCGACCGGCTGCGGCGATCGAACGTGTCTGAGGGCTCGACCGACATCTGCTGGGTCCCGGGGGCGTTCGAGGCGTCCAAGGCGGCGAAGCGGATGGCTGAGAGCGGCCGCTACGACGGGGTGATAGCGCTCGCCGCGGTGATCCGCGGAGCGACCCCGCACTTTGAGATGATCGCCACCGAGGTGACCAAAGGGTTGGCCAAGGTCAACCTGGAGGCCGATATCCCCGTTGCCTTCGGGGTGATAACCGCAGACACGATCGACCAGGCGGTCGAGCGGGCGGGGACCAAGATGGGGAACAAGGGATCCCAGGCCGCGGAGACCTTGATCGAGATGGTCAACCTGCTGAAGGAGCTTTAAGTGGCGTACGGATCGGTGCGCGGGATGCGCGATATCCTCCCTGAGGAGACCCCTTACTGGACCCGCCTTGAGATGGGGATTCGCGAGGTTGCGCGGCTCTACAATTATCGCGAAATCCGCCCGCCCCTGGTCGAGCAGACCGACCTCTTCTCCCGTGGGATCGGGGAGGCGACCGACGTCGTAACCAAGGAGATGTACACCTTCCCCGACAAGAAGGGACGGAGCCTCACCCTGCGCCCGGAAGCGACCGCCTCGGTCGTCCGTGCTTACGTCGAGCACGGCCTTCACATCAGAGAGCCGTTTCAGAAGCTCTATTACATCGGGCCGATGTTTCGCTACGAGAAGCCGCAGAAAGGGAGGAGCCGCCAGTTTCACCAGTACGGGGTGGAGGCGATCGGATCGATCGATCCCACACTCGACGTGGAGGTGATCTCCTTCGCCTGGGAACTGATGAACTCGCTCGGCCTCTCCGGTCTCTCCCTTCGCCTGAATAGCATCGGCTGCGCCGCCGACCACCCCCGCTACCGCGAAGTACTGCAAGATCACTTCAGCAGGAACCTCGACTCACTGTGCACCGACTGCCTGCGCCGCTACGAGGAGAACCCGCTCCGCATCCTTGACTGTAAGAACGCAACCTGCCGGTCGCAGATCGAAGCGGCCCCGGGGAGCGCCGACCACCTTTGCAAAGACTGCGCCGATCACTTCGCCGCCGTCAGGGAACACCTTGACCGACTGCACCTCTCCTACACAGTCGATCCGCGGCTTGTGCGCGGGCTCGACTACTACACACGCACCGTCTTCGAACTTGTCTCGGCCGACCTAGGGGCGCAGGACGCTCTCCTCGGCGGCGGCCGCTACGACGACCTGGTGAAGATGGTCGGCGGGCCGGCGACCCCGGCGGTCGGATTCGCCGGCGGGATGGAGCGGTTGATCCTCGTCCTGCAAGGGAAGTCGGCGACCACAATGGAGAAACCGAGGCTCGACCTCTTCCTCGCCACCCTTGGAGAAGGCGGACGTGCCCTTGCGCTCGAACTCGCCAAATCTCTGCGCTCACGTAGGATCTCGGTAGACCTTGACTACCGCGGACGGGCCCTCAGGAAGCAGATCTCTCAGGCGAATCGGCTTGGGACCCGCTACCTTCTCGTCATCGGAGACGACGAAACCGCTGCCGGGAAAGGGAGGCTGAAGGAGATGGACAGCGGCGAGGAATGCGAGGTTGCGTTGACCCCGACAGGTATTTCAGAGACCATACTCATCTCAGGAGGTAAAGATGGAACTTAAACTAGAACTTGTGGCGATCGAGAATCCGGATGAACTTAATCTCATCCTCGGCCAGAGCCACTTCATAAAGACGGTGGAGGACCTACACGAAGCGCTGGTCGGAGCGATACCCGGGATTGCGTTCGGCCTTGCCTTCTGCGAAGCCTCCGGCCCGGCCCTCATCCGCCGTTCCGGAACGAATGAAGCGCTCACCGACCTTGCAGTAAGGAACGCGCAGGCGATCGGCGCCGGGCACGTATTCATCCTCTTCCTTGGTGGGGCATTTCCGATCAACGTGATGCGCGCCGTTAAGACCGTCCCCGAGATCTGTCACGTCATCTGCGCCACAGCCAACCCAGTGCAAGTGGTAGTCGCCGCGACCGAGCAAGGACGCGGGATCCTCGGCGTAATCGACGGGGTCTCCCCGAACGGAGTGGAGACGGAGGCAGATGTCAAGAAACGAAAAGCACTCATGCGCACGCTTGGATACAAGCTGTAGCCATCCCAACAGAAACTCACCGCCTGTTTGTTTCGCCTCCCTGTTGCATCCGCGACACAGACAGGCGTGGGTGACTGGAAAGAAGTGGGATCCCTCGTATTTTAGGAAAGGTTTTTACAGGAGTCCCGCTGATGATACTCAAGAGATGGGCCTCTCGCTGAGCCATACCAGTCTGTCTGCTATCGTCTTCTGACAGACAGGCACAGAGAACAGCAGAAGACAGGCAGAGGCGTTGACCGACGCACTCTCCTCCAGTTTGGTCCCGTCAAAAAGATTGCTCTTCATCGTTTTAAGTGGGTAGTGGTTTCTAGATTCATCCGCGCATGAAGTGAGTATTGATGGCTCCTCCCCCCCATCTCTTGATGGGAGGGACAAGGGGGGAGGGCACCGCGGAACCTCTCAGTCTGTAGACACACGTCGCAGCCCGCAGGCACGCTTGATCTGTCTGCGGTAGATAGCATGATGGTACAGATCGCTCCCCCTCACCCTAATCCTCTCCCATAACAGGGATAAGGGATTTAAAGCAGAGGAAGAAATGCCCACCTCAACACCTCCTTAAGATGGGCGATCTCACAATTTCCTTCTCCCTTAAGAGCCTGTTACGTAAACCCCATCCACAGCTCGTTTTCAAGCCTGGTTGCGGAGCAAAGCCGGAGGCTACATCAGTGGTTTCAGGCATTTTACCGCCTCGGGGGGTGTAGTAAGTCCCCAATCGGCTACTGCACCCCCCGAGACGGTGAAAGCTTCTGTTCTGCAAGGAGAAGAGGGTTGTGCAACAGCCTGCTAAGTTCGTTTGTTTTTTTAGTTTCGTAGCGGCGCTGTTGTGCACTGCAACAGTTACAAGCGATAGAGAAGCGCGTCCGTTTGACGCCAAGCGTATGCATCGATACGATCTTATCGGTGAAAGCACCGGCGAGAGCATTGCCCTTTTTGGGTCTGCACTCTATAGCTGAGTCCATCGGTGATAATCAATATCGTCCCATTGATGTCTGTGCCATAGATTTCAGCTCCAATCTCATCTAATCTGCGTATGGTTTCGTCGTGCGGATGTTTATATCCACTTCCAGCCATGTAGATAGCTACCTTGGGCTGAACCCGAGCTAAGAAATTCTCTGATGAGGAGGTACTAGACCCGTGATGTCCCACCTTCAAAATCTCAGTTTGGATCTCTGTTTGGGTCTCCGTTGCAAAGATTAAGATGGAATTTTCAGCTTTTTTAGTAGCATCTCCGGTAAACAGAAAATCTATATTGCCGTAGCTCAGCCTAAGCACGACGGAGTTTTCATTAAGGTCCGTGGATAGAGGGTTAGCTGGGTGGAGGACCAGGAGAGTGAGACTCCCTGCCGTTATCCAGTCCCCTCGCTTTGCTTTGCGAACTGAAGCGCATTCAGCATTAACTTGGTCGCTGAATTCCTTGAAGATCCGGGTGGTGTGTTCATCACCATTTAGCCAGATTTTCTCCACTTCAAAAGCATCTAAGACTTTGATAAGGCCTCCGATATGATCAGCATGGGGGTGAGTGGCAACCATCACTTCCAAGGGGCCATCCACATGGGCTTTGAGATAAGCAACTATTCCCGGTGACTTGCCGCCTCCGTCAATCAGCACCTCAATCTCTCCTAGGTTGAGCAGGATGGCATCCCCTTGGCCCACGTCTATGAAATGAACAGTCAATTCAGGCTTAGGTATGACGGCGAACGTCCAGTCAGCGCTCCACTCACCGGCATTCCCCGCGTTGTCGTATGCGAGGATCCGCCAGGTGTAGGTTCCCTCAAGGTCCAATCTCGGGGCATAGAACAGATTATCGGTGTAGTGATCCCTGGCCCTCGGTCCTTCAATCTGAATCCGGTAGTTGTGGATCCCGCTCTCGCCCGGATCGGCTGGCGCGGTCCAGGTAAGTTCCGGCAAGGGGGGATTCGTCCTCGTATTCTCTGCCGGGTTGCGGTTTCCAGGGGTATTGGGTGCCTGCGTATCGATCAGTACCTCCAACGGAAACGAGGGAACGCTCGTGCTCCCCACCGGATCGGTTGCGGTGACCGTGATCTCGTGACTGCCGTCAGGGATAAGCTTGCTCGTGATGCTCCAAGACCCGTCTGCATCGGCCGTGGTCGTCCCCAAGAGAATGTTCTCGTCTCGGTAGACAGCCATCCTGCTGTTCCCTTCGGCCGCGCCGCTGAACGTCGGCGTGTTCTCCCTGGTAATGTCGTCGTCATTCACACGGCCGCTGTCGCTCCGCTCATCGAGATCCGGCGCCACAGGCCTTGTCGGCCGGTTCGCGTCGATCGGGTCATTGGTTTGTGAGATCGGGGCATTCCAAGGAACGCTGGGGCCGCAAGCACTAGAGAGCACAAGGTTGATCACCGGGATGTCGTCCCCGGCTGCGTAGTCGTTCCCTCCCTCGTTGATCCAGAAGATCGTGGTGTACGTTGTGTCGTTCACTTTGCTGAATTCGTCGGGGTCGAGTGGGTAGCCTCCGATCTCGCCGGAGATGAGTTTGAAGACCGCTGAATCGGACAGTACTGTAATCGTTACCGTGACCATGTCGTCGATCTTCATCGAGACATCCGGGATCGACACCCCGGTGGTCACCGGTTGCGCCGCAAAAGCGGTCAGGGAAAAAAGGGAAACAAACAGCAGGAGAACCATCAACATACTACTATGTTGCACTAACATAAGACTACCTCCTTGGAAGATGCTTCAGGTTAGGGGTCTCTTTACGAGGGGTTTCTAAACGAGGGGTCTCTAAAATGAAAATTACTATCCTTTTAAGATGAAACACTAGGCTCCACTCATACCAGCTAGTGATCGTGAATCGAGAGCATCATACTGCAGTTAGGAACAAAGTTTGAGAAGTTTGGGCATTGGTATTCTTTCTAACCAGCGATACCAGCCAAGATAGTTCGGCAGGTACTTCGTTGCCAGACCATTGAACCGTCGTATCTATCTCTTCAGACGACTGTGATAGGCGTTGATATTCTGGATGTGAAGGACCTTCTCTACAATGCGAGTAGCAGCACTAAGATTTACCGTCTTGTGGTCCTCTCCTGCTCCAGCGGCAAAGGCCGGCGGGATTCCGACAAGCCAAACTACTCCTCATATTTGCCAACAATGGTGTCGTTGCTTGGCGCCCGGCCATAAGTGCAATATTGCTGATTTTCCCCTCATTCGACGGAAAGATCAGGGTCGTGCGGGTCGGCGTCTGTTTGGCTTCTATGGGAAGATTGATAGTTTTAGGCCTCCAGCCTTGCTTTGCAACAAATCAACGGCATGCCGTCTTAGTTGCGCAGCAAGACCGGAGGCCTTAGGTAATGCCTTGGCTACGTGCCTGGTCTGCTAGTTTCAGGCGACTCGCTGCTAGCCTCCCTTGTAGTCGACTAGGCTCTTTAGCTGGTCAACGCTCTCAGGGTTCTGCAATGTAGTCAGGTCCCCAACAGGCTCGTCTCGTACCAGCGCCTTCAGTACGCGGCGCATGATCTTTCCCGAGCGGGTCTTCGGCACGTCGTCGACGAAGATGATCTTGTCGGGACGGCCGGTAGGGCCGATCACCTGATTGACGGTCCCCATCAGTTCCTTGCGGATCTCATCGGAGTGATCGACCCCGCCTTTAAGCAGGACGAAGGCGATCGGGACCTCCCCTTTGAGGTCGTGCGGGCGTGAGACAACGGCCACTTCGCTCACCTTGTTGTTCTGCGCCAGCGCGCTCTCCACCTCGGCGGTGGCGAGCCGGTGCCCGGCGACGTTCATTACGTCGTCGACCCGTCCGGTGATGCGGGTGTTCCCGGTTTCATCCATCCGTGCCCCATCACTCGTAAAATAGCGCTCTGGGCCGTACTCGGTGAAGTACTGCGCTTTGAACCGCTCCATGTCCCCGTAGATTCCACGCGTCAGCGCCGGGGGGAATGGACTGAAGATCGCGAGATACCCACCTTCTCCCGGGGCGAGCACGCTCCCGCCGGCGTCAAGGATCTCACCGTGCACGCCGGGGAACGTCCGTCCGGCTACGGTGGGGATAAACGGACCGATGCCGGGGAGGTTGTTCACCATGTTCGCCCCAGTCTCGGTCTGCCACCAGGTGTCGATGACCGGGCAGCGGCCGCCGCCGATCACCTCAAAATACCACATCCATGCATCGACGTTGATCGGCTCGCCGACCGTTCCCAACAGGCGTAACGAGGAGAGGTCGTACTTTTTCGGCCACTCATTGCCCCATTTGAGGAACATGCGGATCGCGGTCGGCGCGGTGTAGAGCTGGGTCACCTTGTGCTTTTCGATGATCGCCCACATCCGGCCGTAGTCCGGCGCGTCCGGCGATCCTTCGTACAGCAGGCTCGTTACCCCGTTCAGCAGCGGGGCGTAGTTGATGTAAGTGTGCCCGGTTATCCAGCCGACATCGGCGGTGCACCAGTAGATGTCCCCCTCGTGGAGATCGAAATTCCACTTTGCAGTCAGGTACGACTGAACCGCGTACCCTCCGGTGGTGTGCATGATCCCCTTGGGTTTTCCGGTAGTACCCGAGGTGTAGAGGAGGAAGAGGAGGTCTTCGGAGTCCATCTCCTCTGCCTGATGGGACTCCGAGGCCCCGTCCATCAACTCGTGGTACCACAGATCGCGCCCTGGCGTCATTGGAGTGCTTTTGTCGAGCCGCTTCACAACAACAACTTTCTCCACCGGTGTCCCTTCGACCCCGGTATCGGCATTCTTCTTCAGGTCGATCGCTTTGCCGCGGCGGTAGTAGCCATCCGCGGTGATCACTACCTTGGCCCCGGCGTCGACCATCCGGTCGCGCAGTGAGTCGGGTGAGAAAGCGGAGAAGACGACGGAGTGGACAGCGCCGATGCGGGCACAGGCCTGCATGGCGATGACTGCCTCGGGGATCATCGGCATGTAGATCCCGATGCGGTCCCCTTTCGTCACCCCCAGGCCTTTCAGTACGTTGGAGAACTTGGATACGAGCCGGTGCAACTCTTTGTACGTTAGGCTGATCGCCTCTTCCTCCACCGGCTCGGGCTCCCAGATGAGGGCGATCCGGTCACCGTTCCCCGCGTCGATCTGACGATCGAGACAGTTGTAGGAAAGATTGAGTTTCCCACCGACGAACCATTTGTAGGCCTCAGGCGCAAACTCATATGCCTTATCCCAGCGTTTGAACCAATGGATCTCTTTGGCGTATTTCTCCCAGAACGCCACAGGATCCGCCTTTGCCTCGGCGTAGATCGACTCATCGCTTACCCACGCCCGCGCCTTTGCAGCCTCGGTCGGCCAGAAGACGTTCTCTTTTTCCGGGTCCTTCTTCACCCACTTCATCGGATCACCCACGGTTTCACCACTCTCCTAAAAAGGTTTAAGGTTGGCCAAGCGTCGTGATAGTAGCTAAACTGGCTTCTCTCTGCAAAGAGTACTCGAACAAAAGCCAGACTGCATCTCCGTGGATGATTGCGTTGCGGGGGAATAGCCTCCACCGAAGAGCCTGTTGCGTAAACCCTTTCCACCGCTCGTCTTCAATCCCGGTTGCGAAGC
>JAJOKK010000112.1 GCA_021129875.1 Candidatus Bipolaricaulota bacterium | reverse complement strand
GCCCATACGGGTTTTCTACCATATATGCTTACCGCACGGAGGTGGAACATCCGTTTTAACGTTCAGGAAGATGTTCACCCCGGTGATCATCCAGGTCATATTCTGGATCGGGGTTGCGGCATGTGTGATTGGGGGGTTGATCCTAATAGTAGCCGGCGTCGGTGCTCGCTTCGGAACCGGGGCTCAGGTCCTTGGGGGGTTCCTCCTCGTCTTTCTCGGTCCACTTGTTGTTCGGATCCACTGCGAACTTCTTATTGTGTTCTTTCGCATTTTAGACGAACTTGGCAAGCTCAGGGAGGACCTTGCAGATACCGGGGGTGCTTCCGAATAGACCTCGGCTCGTGGTTCAAGCAGAAGATTTAGGAACGCATAATGCGATTTACGCAAGCCGTGCCGAGGGAGCGGCTTGCATCCTCACTCGCGAGGAGGAGGAGATCGTAATGTGCGCTCATCGACAAATCTCTATTTTTTGTTTCGTAAGGAAATCCCGCGCTTGCACGATCGCCGCAATGGGGTCGCCTTTGGGTTTCAGTTCAAGGACACCAGGGCCGGAGTAGCCGATTGTGTCGAGCGTCTGCAGGAGGGCGGGCCAGTCTATCGAACCCTCCCCAGGGCTGAGGCGATAGTCTTCCTCTCTGAGGTTGTCGTGCAGGTGGATGTGGATAAGCTGCCCGCGGTAACGTTCGAGGTAGTTGCGGATCGGTTGACGACCGGCGTCTTGCGAAAGGTGCGCGTGGCCGACATCGATGCATATTCCGAGGTTCGTTCTTTCAGGGTCATCCCCGATTGCTTCCAGTACCCGGTCTAACGCCCACATTGTGTCACGGCCGTTCTTCAAGGCAAGCCTTACCCCGGCATGCTCTGCCTCTTTGGCGAAGCGTACGATCGCGGGGAAGTCGGGTCGGGAAGAAGGAGTGTAGAGGCCTATACTCTCCCGGTGAAGGACAAGTGTTCCAGCCCCAATTCCGCGGCAAAAAGCGAGTTCACGGCTCAACCCCTGCGGGTCCCACCGCCAGAGTTCTTTACGCACATGGACCGAGACGAACGGCGCAGTCGCACCGAGCGTGCGGATTCGAGCGATATCCGTTGCGTCGGGATCTGGATCGCCCTTCTTCCAGCTGGCCCATACCTCAATCCCTAGGTTCAAAGCGACGAGTTCCTCCACTGCCTCGGCCAATAATAGCTGCGCCGAAGGGGGGGTCTGATCAAAGAACGCCATCAGACTCGCACCAAGCTGCATCTTAATCGTTCGATCGGTCAGGAATCGATCCCCCCCCACAGTCCTTGCGATAGCTTCAGTTCCGGCTGATTATTGTAGATTCACAGACCTACAAGCGAACAACGAGCCGTTGAACGACGACAAAGTTCCTTTTGCGCTCCAGATTGCGCTGCCGGATGATTCGTTTCAGTCCCTTGATGCGCTCTATCTGTTCCGGGTAGTTGCGTCGGTGTCCACCCTCAGAAAAGCACCTCGCAGGCAACTCTGCGAGGTAAGCTGGTGGGTGGTACAGGACTCGAACCTGTGGCCTCATGCACGTCAAGCATGCGCTCTCCCAGCTGAGCTAACCACCCGAAAACTTCTGAGGCGGCGAGCGGATTCGAACCGCTGAATCAGGGATTTGCAGTCCCTTGCCTTTCCACTTGGCTACGCCGCCGCACCTAACGCGCCTAAAACGATTATAGACCTTTCAGCGGATGCTGTCAACGAGAAGAGGAGGTCCAACAGAAGCTTTTACCGCCGAGCACGCCGAGCACACCGAGCACACCGAGAACGCAGAGAATGGAACGAGATCCTTAATGCGGCTCAGCGATCTTTGCGCCCTCTGCGGTAAAATGTTTGAAATCGAGGTCCAACAGAAGCTTTCACCGTCTCGGGGGGGTGTAGTAAATTCTTCCCCGGATACTGCACTTCCCCGAGGCGGTAAAATGCTTGAAGCTACGGTGTGGCCTGCCTGGCAGACAGGCGGCTTTGCTCCGCAACTGAGTTTGAAGATAAACAGCAGTAAAGGTGTACGCAACAGACTCAGTCATGCGTGCAATAGAGCTTCGAGCGGGCTGTTGAACAGAGGATTGTCTTTTGGGGGCAGGCTTGGCGTGAGAGCATGGCAAGAACGATCTCTCCGATCGGGTTCTCTCGGGCAAGGGCGTGGGCGGCGTGCAGGTGTAGGCACTTGATGTGTCTAAGGTCAGCTATCCCTCCGATTCCTTTTGTCAGCAGGCTGTCAGCGGTCCCCGCTTCTGCGAGTGCGGCGCGCTCCTTTTCGGTCAACAGGCGTCTCCGTTCTTCGATGTACGACCAGTGGGCCATGCTTAACGAGGCAGCGAGCGGGGGATCTCTCTCCACGCGTCGCTCCAGTTCTTTTACCCACCCCGCAGCCTCCAGGCGGGAGATCTTCTTTACCAGGAAGGGGCAGGTGAGCCAGAAGGTGGTCGGAAAGGGCGCCCCGCCGCTCAGTGGGTGGACGAGGATCACCTGGGGGTATCCATAGGAGCAGCGGTGCTCGACCCCGAGGAGACCGCGCGGCCGGCGGCCGAGTTGCTCGGCGATAATCCGCTCATCGGCTAGCGAGATAGGTTCCATTGATCGCTCCTGTACTTCTTGCTGAGGCTACACGCTTCGCTCCTCTCTTCCTTGGTGACCTCCCCCAGGGTGACCGGTACGGCGAGAAGCTTGCCGATCGCTCCGGTCAGTGGAATTATAAGATCATCGATGGCGAGGCCGGGCATGGCAGTGGTGAGCGAGGTCACCTCGTGCGGCCGCGAGGGAAGGCCTATTGGGATATAACCAGGGCGCATCGCGCGGAGGAGGGTCGCCATCGGGATTGTGTCCGGGCTGACGAGGAGGGTGGTGTGATAGAGGAGGGCGTTTCCCCGCCGGGACTGCGCAGCGCCGCCGACCTTCTTTCCGGCGATGAACAGGGAGCTTCCACAGGGCGAAGCATGAATTCCAAGCTCGCTGAATATGTGAGCGATTGCCCTGCCCACCGAAATAAAGGTCTCCTCAACCTGGCCCAGCGATCGGCCGTCCACAAGGAAGAGAGAGAGGTTGAGGTTCCCTGGGTGGTGGTAGACCGTCCCCCCTCCAGAGATCCGACGGAGGACCGGGATGTCCAGCTCTTTTGCCCGGTCCATTTCAACCTCGGCAGCGGCCGACTGTGAGCGACCGATCACCACGGCACGATCGTTCACCCACAGCCTGAGGGTGTCATTCCCGCTGCGCAGGATGCTTGCGAAGAGGGCCTCTTCCAGGGCGAGCCCGGCGGCAGGGGGCGCGGGGGTGAGAGCACGAATCAGACGGAGCATTCGGAGAAGGTACGGGCCGCGTGGTAGGAACTCCGTGCGAGCGGGGCGGAGACGACAGAGCGAAATCCGAGCTTCTTTGCCTCCGCGGCAAGCTCGTCGAATTCGCATTGCGGAATGTAGCGGACGACCGGGGTTGAGTGGCACGTCGGGCGGAGGTACTGGCCGAGGGTCAGCCCATCGACTCCGGCGCGGCGCAGGTCCTCCATGCTGATGATAATCTCCTCCTTTGTCTCGCCCAGCCCGAGGATGAGAGAACTCTTGATCAATGTGCGCGGCGCAAGTTTTTTGAATGAGGCAAGGACAGCAAGGGATAGGTCGTAGTCCGCCCGTTGATCACGCAATGAGGGGGAGAGCCGGCGCACCGTCTCCAGGTTATGCCCGATCACATCCGGCCCGGCAGAGACGATCTCCCGAAGTGATTCTTCTCTCCCGGAGAAATCGGGGACGAGCACCTCAACCCGCACGTCCGGTGAACGCTCCTTGATCTTGGCAATCGCTGCGGCGAACAGGGCGGCGCCGCTGTCTGCAAGGTCGTCACGGTCGACCGAGGTGAGGACAACATGGGATAGAGAAAGCTCGGCGACCGCCTCTGCCAGTCGAACCGGCTCCTCTTGATCGACGATTCCACCCGGGTCGCCGGTTCGTACCGCGCAGAAGCGACAGGCGCGGGTGCAGATTTTCCCCAGGAGCATGAACGTTGCGGTGCGTGCCCCCCAGCACTCGGCAGCGTTCGGGCAGCGCGCACCCTGGCAGACGGTCGTCAAATCATACCGGGAGAGGGTGGCGCGGACGGCGCGCACCCCTGCGGCCTCGGCAGGGGAAGGGGCCTTGACTTTCAGCCATGGTGGGCGATCAGACAGCTTTATCATCCCAATGCTCCGCAGGATTACCTGTGCTGATTCGCCAGTGAAAGAGCGATCCGAGTTCGGCAAGGAGGGCTGCGGCGATCTCTCCCATAGACGGGCAACGGTCGGCAAGGTCTTCGAGGGAGACGGTCTCCACATCCAACCCGCAGGGGTTGATCATCGCAAAGTGGGTCTTGTCGACGTTTATGTTCAGAGCGAGGCCGTGCCGGGTCACCCAGTGCTTGATGTAGACCCCGATTGCGGCGATCTTGCGCGAGTCGACCCACACCCCGGGGAAGCCCGGGCGGCGGTCTGCGCTGATCGCAAACCTGTCGAGGAGGTTGATCACCCCTTGCTCGAGGTTGCTGATGTAGCGCTTGAGATCACGCCCGTGATCGCGCAGGTCGACTATCGGATAGATGACAAGCTGCCCTGGACCGTGGTAGGTGATCTCCCCTCCCCGGTCGACCTTGTGGACTGTGATCCCTGCATGTTGCAGGAGATCCTGCGGCACGATGATGTCCGCTGTTGATCCGCTGCGACCGATGGTGAATGACGGCTCGTGTTCAACGGAGAGCACGGTGTCGCATATCTCGCCGCGGCAACGGAGCGTGTGCAGACGCTCTTGCAGGCGGCAGGTGGCGCTGTAGCCGGCATGTCCGAGGGGCAGATGGACCGCCGCGATCTTTTCTTCATCCGATTTCCGCCAGGAGATCGTCAAGTCGAACCCTCTCCCCTTCCTGTTTTGCGATACGCAGAAGCTTCCCTGCCTTTGGAGCGTCGATGACGAACGTCGTCTTCTCCGTCTCCACCTCGAGGAGATCCTCGCCCGCTGCCAGCATCTCCCCTTCCTTTTTCAGCCAAGCAACTATCGTCACCTTATTGACCTCACCGAGGTCGGGGAGGCGCACCTCACATTGAGCGGTCCGTTCATCTGTTCGATTCAAGCAGCGATCCTCCCTCTTAACCGGTCGAATGATAGCCGATCGATGAAACGCTTTCATCTTGCTGTTTTATGCAGGATTCCGTACGATAAGGGCAGTTGCGTAAACCTCTTCTCCTTGTAGATTGCCGAGAACATCCAAAAGCAGCCGTCACGAAAAACCTGTGTGGACCGGCACAGGAAGACGCAGAACGAGAGGGATGAGCAGGCTTTGTAGTAGCAACTTCAGTCGCTATCAGGGGCTGAAGTGGCCGCTGCGGAGCCTGCTTCGAATAAAGGGAGTCAAATATGGGGCGATATTATGCCGGAATCTGCGACGGACAGTGGGTTGGGCCGGCACTGCACAAGGATCTCTTGGAGGACCGACGATGAACCGATTAGCGCCGCTCGCCCTTCTGATGATCACCGTCATCTGGGGGTGGACGTTCGTCATTGTCAAGGAAGGGGTGGGGTTTGTCGGGCCGCTCACCTTCCTCTCGCTGCGGTTCAGCCTTGCTCTTCTCTTCCTGGCAATCCTCTTCCATCGTTCCTTGCGGAGGATAGACCGGCATGCGCTATTCCACGGGATGCTGGTCGGTCTGGTCCTCTTTTTCGGTTACTTCTTCCAGACGTGGGGTCTTATCTACACATCAGCGACGAAGAGCGGGCTGATCACCGGACTCTCCGTGGTTATCGTGCCGCTCCTCGCCGCCGCCTTACTGAAGGAGAAAGTTCACCGTTCTGTCTGGGCGGGGGCCTTTCTTGCCGCCGGTGGTCTGTTCCTCTTGGTGATGGGGGGAGCGGAGGTCGCTACGGTCAATATGGGCGACTTCCTCACCCTTCTCGGTGCGTTTGCGTTTGCCGGACATATCATCCTTATCGACCGGTTCATCCATGCGATCGATTATCGTAGCCTCTTGATCGTGCAGGTGGGGACCGTGGCGGTGCTGAGCGTGATCGGAGCGCTCTTTTTTGAGCCTATCCCCACGCACCTCCCGGTCGCGTTAATTCACGGGGTATTGATCACCGGCCTTATGGCGACTGCGCTCGCGTTCTACATCCTCAATAGGTTCCAAGCGTATTCCACCGCGTCCTACACCGCGATCATCCTCGCCATGGAACCGGTCTTCGCCGGACTGTTCGGTTTTCTCCTCCTCGGGGAGAGGCTCACCGCACTCCAGGGATTTGGGGGCGGATTACTCCTCATCGCAATCTGTTTACCCCTGTTCCTCAGGCGGGGGAGGGTGTAGGGGAGACCTCACGGTTTGCTTTCCGCGCGGCGCGCGCTATATAATAGCAGCAAGTATAGTGGGGGATGATGAGCATGGTGCCTGATCTTCTCACGCTGTCACGCGGGATCATCGCAGGAGTCATCGCCATCCTTGGGTTCGCCGGGCCGCAGGCATTGGAGGGGGTGATCCTCCTCCTTATGCTCGGATGGACCACGGATATCCTTGACGGGCGGATCGCACGCCGCTGCCGGAAGGAGGCAACGTGGATTGGAGACCGTGAGTTCATATTCGACATGCTGTTGGTCTTCGGCAGCCTCTGCTATCTGGTATTGGCAGGATTTGTTCCGTCCGTTCCTGCGCTGATCTACGTGATCACTGGAGCGCTCGTAATCGTCTATTGCCGTTCCAAGGTGGTCACGATGCTCTTTGCCTTCCCCCTGGTCGTCCTTCCGTTTATCGTCGCCTATGACAAAGCTCCGTTGGAGGCGTGGATCTACGCTATCTGGGCGCTGCTGGCCATTCTCTTTGCTCGACGGCGCTTCAAAGGGATCATCATCGAGTTTATCGCCAATGCAAAGGATCTTTTAAAAGGCTAGATCAGTCTTGCGGTATGACTCTTTCCCAGGTGGGTGTAGGCGCGCTCGGTGGCGATCCGCCCCTGAGGGGTTCGGCTGATGAACCCCTCCTGCAGGAGATACGGTTCCACCATGTCGGTGATCGTATCCTTCTCTTCGGAGAGCGCCGCGGCGAGCGTCTCCAACCCGACCGGTCCGCCGTTAAAGGTGTGGACGATAGCGTTGAGGAGCGCGCGGTCGAGCTGATCGAGTCCGGCCTGGTCGATCTTCAACAGATCGAGAGACCGGTTTGTCGCTTCAAGGTCGACCCTCCCCTCCCCCTTCACCTGGGCGTAGTCACGCGTCCGGCGGAGGAGGCGGTTGGCTATCCGCGGCGTGCCGCGCGCCCTCTTTGCCAACTCCTTTGCCCCTTCCGCAGTGACCTCGACGCCGAGGAGACTGCCCGCACGGATGATGATCGAGCAGAGCTCCTCCAACTCGTAGAAGTTGAGCCGGAAGGAGACCTCGAACCGGTCCCGCATCGGGGCCGAGATCAGACCAGCGCGGGTCGTCGCCCCGATCAAGGTGAACGGTGGAATGTCGATCCTCAACGACTGGGCGTTCGGCCCTTCGCCGAGGATGATGTCGATCTTGTAGTCCTCCATCGCCGGGTAGAGGATCTCCTCCACGTTCCGGCGCAGGCGATGGATCTCGTCGATGAAGAAGACATCGCCCTCTTTTAGGTTGGTGAGGATGGAAGCGAGGTCGCCCGCCTTCTCGATCGCCGGGCCCGAGCTGATACGGATGTTCACCCCCATCTCCGCAGCGATGATCTGCGCGAGGGTCGTCTTTCCCAGCCCAGGAGGGCCGTGGAGGAAAACGTGGTCGAGCGGCTCGTCCCGGCCCTGCGCCGCGGTGATATAGATCTCCAGTTTCTCCTTGATCTCGGCTTGTCCGACAAACTCCTCAAGCCGGGACGGGCGCAGGGTGGTGAGAACAACATCTTCTAGTTCCAGTCCGCTGAATCGCTCGATAGCCATCTTGAATCATTGTACCGGAGAGCAGGCGAGCGGGTCAACAGCTCAGCCCGGACGTCGTCAGTCTTGAGTGCGGTCGGAGAGATATCTGATTAGACCCGTCTCTCTTTTCTACCCCATTGACCGGCAAGCATCAGCTCAATCCAAATACTTCCCCTTGTAAATAACTAAAGCTAATGAGCCAGCTTCCCGGGTGGAGTAAGATGCTCGGCAAGGAACCGATAAACCTCCCGGCGCGATTCTCTTGCAAAGCGTGTGTCGAGCCTGCTGAACATGTGTCCACCCGGCGCAGCCTCATAGACTTTGTACTCAAACTGTTTGCCGGCCGCTTTAAGGGACTTGATAAGATGCTCTACCTCCAAGACACTCACATCTTCATCGTTGGTAGTAGTATGGATTAAAAGGGGGGTCCGAAGCTTTTCAGCATTCCATGCGGGCGACCGCCGTTTATATTCCTCTATATCCTCATGGGCTGTTCTGCCGATGTGATAATCTGCGGAGAACGAATTCCTATACTTCTGTCCCTTATATCCCATACGAGCTACTAGATCACTTACCGGAACGCAGGCGTAGGCTACTTTATAAGCATCGGGGTGGTCGAAAATGTTCATGAGCGCGTGTAGTCCTCCATGGCTCCATCCTAAGATACCCACGCGGTCTGAGTCGACTAGATCCTGGTTTTCTACCATCCAATTACGTGCGGCCAGGGTATCCTCGATCTCTAATCCGCCATAATCAATGAACTTGTAGAACTTCTCTCCATATCCAGTGCTGCCGCGGTAGTCAGGAGCAATGATCAGATATCCCTGTTCAAGAAGTTCCCGAATAACATGGGCATAAGAGCTCGTGAAGTTATTATGCACCCCTCCGTGTGGGAAGACCAGTAGCGGATACTTGGTCGAGCGATCTATCTCCCGCGGGATAAAGGTATACGCAGACATCTTTACTTGGTTTTTCTTCTCTTGGGGTGACCCAAGAAGATCAATAGGGAAAGACTCTCCTGGAGGTGGGCCTAAAATGCGTACTTTGTCGATCACAGCGATATCCTCTAACCGAGCGTACCACAGCAGATCGTCTACTGCTTTAGATACCGTATTGCACACGTGTTCGCTCGTTTCTTCTAACCGCTCCAGCCTCTTCATAAGATCTTCCAGAGTTACTTGCTCCACAATACTTCCTCCTAGTTTATGGTGCTCAATCCTTCTTCTATGTGGGTACCGATGCCCAAGCCGTATACACGCTTACCGATGGCGCCAGGTATTGGCAGCCGTCTCTGCCGCTTAAGAATCACGTCAACAAGAGACCCTGCAGTTTGCTTCACATTGCCTGCCATATCAATGACAGCCAAGACAGTATCTTTAACAGTTACTCTATCATATCAGTAAACCGTGAACTCTGTCAAGCCACCTTCCTTTCTTATCTCACTTAAAGCTCTACATCTAATGCATCTCGTAGCGCATCACCAAACATATTAATTCCCCAAACAGTTAAGAATATGGCGATACCCGGGATGACAGCCATCCATGGAGCATGCATCACATCATCTAGCGCTGTGCTCAGTATGTTTCCCCAGGAGACCATCAATGGATCGCCAAGACCCAGAAAACTTAAGCTGGCTTCACTTATTATTGCAGTACCTACGCCCAGAGTAGTTAAAACTGTTATCGGCCCAAGGGTATTAGGGAGAATGTGCTTCCAGAGAATATAGGTATTGCTCGCCCCTGAAGCCCTGGCTGCCTCGACGAAATCCCTGGTCTTCAACTCAAGAACCTTGCTTCTTGTCACCCTGGCTAAGGCTGGCCACATGGTTATACCGATGATGAGAGTTATGATTACTATGCCTCTCTCTGCTAAGATAGCAGCGGCAACTATGAGTAGTATTAGCTGGGGGATACAGAGTTCTATGTCTGCTAAGCGCATAAAGATCTGGGATACCGCTCCTCCATAATAGCCTGCTAACCCTCCAAAAACTACA
>JAJOKK010000117.1 GCA_021129875.1 Candidatus Bipolaricaulota bacterium | reverse complement strand
GAACCTTGAACCTCGAACCTTGAACCTTTTTCTGCGATGAGCAGGCATTGGTCTGTTTGTGGATGGCGACGAGGCCGGTATAATTTAGAAGGTACGGTCTAAAAAGACCCGAAAGGAGGAACATAGTGACCCGACCACAATGGTTTATAGCTCCGTTTGCAATCATCATCCTCTTCTCCATGCTTGCTGCGGCCGAGCCGCTTTTGCATCTGCGCATCAGCCTCCCTCCTGATATAGGAGCGCTTCCGATCGCCTTCGGACAGGATTGGGGGTTGTTCACCGAACACGGTGTCGATCTGCAGATTATTCCGCTAGCCGACAAGCAGAGTCGCGTCGCCGCCTTACGCGTAGGGAAGATAGACGGAATGCTGACCGACTTGCCGACAGCGATCCTCCTCGCCCTCGATGGGATCGATCTTGCTATCACCAGTACTGCCTTTCTCCCGCAGACCTATTCTCAGTTGGCGCTCCTAACGCAACGGCACGCCAATGTGACGAGCATCTCCGACCTGTTGGGTGAGCCTGAGGCCGGTGATGAGCGGCATCGCATCCACCTACCGCGTCTGAGTGGCATCCATTTCCAGACCGATCGCCTCCTCTACCAGCTCGGATACGCTATCGGTACCGACACCAACTACCAGGACTGGCCTGACATGCTCGCCATGGCGACGACTTTCGCGGTCATGCCAACCTGGGTACGCGCCGTCGTTCTCCCTGAACCGTATATCACCTACCTGATCAACTTCCTCCCCGAGCTGGTCTACGGGGCGGAGATCATCATCCTCTCGGATTTTGCGACTGTGGAGCCTATTCCGAGTGTTATTGTCTTTCGGCGTGATTCGCTGGAGGAGAAGGAGGAGGCTATCGCCCGCTTCTACACCGCTTATCGCGCGGCGATCGCCCGCTTGAACGCCACCCCCTTGGATGAACTGCTCGATGAGGGGATCGATATCGCCATCGCTATGTTCTTCCCCGGAATCGACCTTGCCGATCCTGATGCGATCCCCCCGGCAGAGATGCTCGCCGCAGTGAATATCCCCTACTTTGGCGCGTTGGGCCGGGTCGGCCGACCAACGTTCACCACTGTTATGGATTGGCTGATCGCGGGTGAATATGTCCGCCAACGTATCGACTATGCCGAGATTACGACCGATCTGTTCATAGGCGAATGATCGAGGTAGAGGGGCTGAAGATATCTTACGGCGCGGCAGGCCGGCTGATCGAGGCGGTCAATGAAGTCGGATTTTCGATCGATAGCGGCGACAGTCTGGCCCTGATCGGCCCTTCTGGTTGCGGAAAGACATCGATCCTCTTTGCCATCGCCGGGCTGGTTAAGCCTGATGCGGGCAATCTCTCGATCGCCGGGGAGAGGGTCGACGGCATCAGGCGGGACGCGGCACTGATCCTGCAGAATGCCGGCCTCCTTCCCTGGAAGACGGTATGGGAGAACGCGAATATGTCATTGCGCCTCTCCCACCGTTACCCAGCAGAGAACGCCGCTGCGGTGCTGGAAGAGCTGGGTCTGGCGGAGTTTCGTGATCGGTTCCCGGCCGAGCTTTCCGAGGGGATGAAGCGGCGCGTAGGGATTGCGCGTGCGTTGTCGATTTCGCCGTCAGTGATGCTGATGGACGAGCCGCTCGCCTCGCTCGATGCGATTACCCAGGAGCGGATCCAAAACCTGTTTTTGGAGCTGTGGAAGCAGAGGGGGTTCACCATGGTCTTTGTCACGCATGATATCGAGGAGGCTGTCTTCCTCGGCCAACGGATCATCGTCCTCTCCAAGCGCCCGGCGCAGATCAAGGCGGTGGTGGAGAACCCGCAGATGGGAGAACTCGACTACCGCGAGAGCAAGGAGTTCCACCGTCTCGTCATCGAGTTACGAGCGGTGATGCAACGATGAAACGATCTCTGTACACAATAGCCAGTATCGCCATCCTCTTCCTTGCGTGGTGGGGCGCCAGCCTGACCTTGGAGTTCGCGCGGGGGAGGCCGATCATCCCCGATCCGTGGCAGGCGCTGGTCGAGGTTGGCCGCCATGGCGAAGAACTCGGCCGTCATTTCATCGCCAGTGCGGCACGCCTGGGGATAAGCCTGGTAATTGCCACGCTCGTTGCCGTGCCGTTCGGCCTGATGGTCGGGCACGAACGCCGTCTCGACCGGTTGATCACCCCAATGATCTACATCACCTATCCAATTCCTCAGGTTGTACTGTTGCCCATCTTGTTCATCATCTTCGGCTTGGGCGACTCGGTCCGCGTAGCCCTCATCTCGCTCGCCCTTTTCTTTCAGATCCTAATCAGCGCCCGTGGAGCGGCGAAAGGGATCAGTGAAGAGCACCTGGCAAGCGTATTGAGCGCGGGGGCGAACCGGTTTCAAATCTACCGGCATGTCATCCTGCCGGCCAGTCTTCCGGCGATACTCACCAGTATGAGGGTTAGCATCGGATTGGGAATGGCACTTCTCTACCTGAGCGAGACTGCGCCTATGCGGACTACAACAGGCCTCGGTTCATTCATCGCCAAGCACTTCTTCAGTCTTGATATCGCCTTCGCCGGGGTGATAACGATGGCCTTCCTCGGCCTGGTCTTGTACATCCTTCTCGATATAGTAGAGCGAATCGTCTGCCGTTGGCAATATGTTCAGCGGCGCGACCGGCCGCGCTGGCCGTCGCGCCTCTACCCGAATAAGATCAGAGAGCAATTTCTGAGGAAGATTCATCGAACCGATCGAGAAGGATGACCAGCGGGAGGAAACCCGGCCCTATCGCCGGCAACGGGAGACCAAGATGACAGTTCACCGGATCTACATCGTGGCCAATACAACGAAGGAAGGCTCGCTGCGGGCCCTGGCCGTGCTCAAGGGGTGGGCGCAGGCTAAGGGGATCGAGACAGTAGTTGTCGACCGGCGCGGGTCCGTGTTCAGCGAGACGGAAGGGTCACTGGTCGTCGCCATGGGAGGGGACGGAACAGTGCTGCACGCCGCATCAATCTTTGCCGACTCCGTCGTTCCCATTCTCGGGGCGAACCTGGGGAGCCTCGGCTTCCTCACCCAGGTCGGGGCGCAATCGCTGACCCGTGCCCTGGAAGGGCTCCTTCACGACCGGTTTACAATAGAGGAGCGGATGCGCCTCTCCTTTACGGCGTCCGGCGAACAGGGAACAGCCTTGAACGACATCGTGATCACCAGCATCTCCAGGACCCGTCTCTGCGAGCTCGAACTCCTGTCGAGCGACGGCTCGGTGGCGACCTATCCCGGTGACGGCCTGATCCTAGCCACCGCAACCGGATCGACCGCCTACAATCTCTCCACCGGCGGACCAGTGGTCGTTCCGTCAGCGGAGTGCATCCTCGCCTCCCCCCTTGCCGTACACAAGCTGGGTATCCTTCCGATCGTCTTCCCCTCCGACGAGATCCTCTGTGTGCGGGCGCGCACCAAAGTGAACCTTTTCGCCGACGGCGATCTCATCGCCGAACTTCCCGCAGGCGGAGAGATTACAGTGGAGAAGGCAGCCCTTCCCACTCGCCTGATCCGGATGATCGACGCCCCCTCCTTCTTCAAGGTGCTGGAAGAGAAGCTCAACTGGGGAGACGATGCAAGACGCAAGGGGTAAGATATTTTGGTTCCTTTCTATTCTACCTGGGAGATCGGTCATGGCAGCCCTAGAACCACGGATTGACACTGATAGACACAGATCAGAGGATAGAGAACATCACTCATCACTCATCACTCATCATTCACTACGCACCCCAAACTCGCCAAGTTGCAAAAGGACAAGCGACCCGTAGGCCGCCCGTCAGACAGTATCTTCCTCGTTGCTGGTCCTGGTTCAGCGCAGGATCGTGAGGTCTCCGGCGACAAAGGCCGTGACCCTCTCTTCGCTGTGGCCGCTGATCCTTCCCGTAAGTGTAAGTGAGCCGACCCCATCGGAAGGATGGAGGCGATAGAGGATCGTCCACGTCTCTCCCTCTTCGATCGGGTTCAGCCAGAGGACCTGGAGATAGAGGCCTTCCCTCTTCGTCACCGCGTTGCCCGCGTCGATGATCTCCAGCTGCCACCCGCGCGCGATCCTCTCCTCCAACCCCAACGCGCGGATCTTAACCCGCGCGGAGACGGTCACGCGAACGAGCACAACCCCGCTTGCCTCAATGGTCACCTCGCGTACGGCAAAGAGGGGGGATTCTCCGACGAGGAGCCCTCTGCGCTGGGTCAGCAGACGTCCTTCCTCATCGATCACCTGCAGCGACACCTCTACAGAGCCTGGTTCGGAGAAGAGATGCGCGATCCGCGGCTCCGCAGTGGAGACCTCATAGAGACCGTCTCCATCGAAGTCCCATTCGTACCGTATGCCGTCGCCAATGATAAAGGCCTCGAAGGTCACCCGCTCGCCCACCGCCGGATTATAGTTCGATACGGCAAAGTCGATCTCTCTCCCTAATAGACCGAAGCATGATGCAAAAAAAATCAGGCTAAAGCAGAAGATTGTCTGTAATCGTTTATCCATATTTCTCTCCTTGACTCCACAGCAATAGCAATGACTTCAGTCGTTCTATACGCGGTTGAGGCCACTGCTATTGCTGCTCCATCGACCGATCGGTCTGATCCACTCCCCGCCCCCGATTAGGGGAGCGGATCGTGCACCGATCTACCGGTCAGCCAATAGGCGATCAGGTCCCGAATCAGATCTAGGGTGATCACCAATTCTCCCGTATGAGGGACCGCATCGCCGGTGAGCCAGAGCGAGACGGCATACTGAATCTGATCGAACGCGATCTGCTCAGGGAGGAAGAGATCTATCTCCGCTAGACCGGTATCCCAGCGCGAGATCACGACCGGAATGGGAAGAGTCGGGGTGAGGACCACCCGGTCATCCTCGAGGACCATCCGCGACAGGCGCGGGAAGGAACTCTGCACAAGCCCGGTCAGTGATTCCGTCAACGCCTCCGTAGGAGGGATATCTGGAGCGGTAAGGGTGTACTGGATGACCCGTCTGTCGCCATCGAGGAGCGTCTCAAGGAAGAGCCAGGTGATCGTATCCGCGTGGAAGGTCGCGCTGCTGTGGTCAATCTCGGCGAACGCCCATCCCTCCGGGATCTCCTCTCGGAGAGTCAACCCGTGGATCTCGGTGTTCACTGTTATCGTCACGGTGACGGTAACGAGCCCCTCGGCGATCGTCTTATCCTGCGGAAGGCCGGTCTCGATCGTACGGACGACGCTCACGCTGGGGAGGACTTCCACGGACCTTTCGACTGTGCCTACTCCTCCTTCATCGTCGGCCACCTTCAGTAGAACCACTACCTCTCCTGCCTTGAGGAAGGTGTGTGTGACCTTGGGAGAGGCGGTCGTCAGGTCGAAGAGGCCGTCCCCGTCAAAGTCCCACGCGTAGGAGACGACACGCCCGTCCATATCGTACGATTTGCTCGCATCGAATATCGTCTCCACCGCAACCCGCGGCCTGTCGGGAGCAACGCCGAACATGGCGACCGGAGGCTCGTTCGCGACCTTTACCGCCAGCTCCGTTCGCTCCGATGTGTAACCATCGTTGTCAGTAACGACCAGGGTGACGATGTAGATTCCGCTGCGGGCGAAGCGGTGTTGCGGGTTCTGCTCATCGCTCGTCGCTCCGTCACCAAATTCCCATGCCCAGGCGACGACCTCTCCATCCTCATCTGTGGACAGATCGGTGAACTTGACCATATCCACCGTGCTCGGGTGCTCCGGTATGTACTCAAAGGCCGCATCCGGCCGAATAGGGGGAACAGGAGGAGGCGGGGGAGGCGGGGGGACGATCGCTGTGATCGTCCGAGCGGGAAGGAGGATCGTCCTACTCACGCCGCGAAAATCGCTGTACTCGATAGTCGATCCCTGACCGGTCGGCCATTCCCCCTCTGCTTTCGCTGTAAGGATGATCGCTGTCCGCCACTGCTCGCCAAGAACGAACTCACCGAGTCTCCAGATAAGGGAGGTTGTACCGTCGAGGTTCACCAGCACCCGTGTTGGGGCGGGGGTTGCCTCCACATAACCGATCGCAGCGGGAAGGACCTTCTCCACTCGCACATCGCGTGCAACTACAGTGACGGTTAGAAGATCTACTATCTTTTCCGCGATCGTCGCGATCGGCCGCGGGAAGAAGCGCCCGCCGGTCTTCGCGGCGAACCTTTCGAGCAGGCTGCGGTTGATCAGATGACCGATCCCGATAGGGATGATCTTAATCCCCGCCTCTCTTGCCACCTCCCCCTCCGGCGCCGGCTCGCGCCCGATGTTGTGCTGCCCGTCGGTTAGGAGGATTATTGCCAGAATAGCGTAATCACGACCGTTTTGCAGTAGTTCCTGTCGCGCCAGCTGCATTGCGTCGCCGAGCGCCGAGCGCCCGCCTTTCTCCAGATCGGCGATGACCGCCTTCAGGCGCGCCTGATCGCTGCGCAGCGGAGCATCGAATCGAGCCGTCGTCGCGTAGGAGACGATAGCGATCCGGTCCTGCGGTAAGAAGGCGCCGATCAGATCAAAGGCAACCCGTTGTGATGCAGCGAGGTCAGCGGTCGCTGATCGATCGACCACTAAGACAGCATCAACCGGAAAGCGCTCGGCCGGTCCCACCCCTTCGATGATCAGGTCAAGCGTCGTCGTATCAGGTATTCCGGTCCCGGCAGCGTAGATCTCCAAGGGATAGAGGATCTGATGCGCCTGCAAATAGGCGGGTCCCTCGGCTGCCAGAGGGAGCACGGCGAGGACCGATATTAGGAAAAAGAGGGCGAGAGGCACCCTCCATAGGTGCCTCCCCCTCGCTGTTGTTGCGTTTGTCTTCATCTATATCATCTCCTAAGTTGGACCGGCTCGATCATCCGCACGGAAGAAGGGTAGAGCGGCAAGGCGGACGCACCGCACCGGGCAAAGGATCGCGAATATCCGTATTGGTCAGCCAATGGGCGATGATTATCTTTAAGGTCTCGTAGTCGACCGTCCGCCCGGCAGTGCGTGGCACTATCTCGTCTTCCAGCCAGAAGGCGATCGCCCGTTGTACCTGCCGGAACGAGATCTTGTTCGCCAAGGAGATATCGAGCCTATCACGCTCCACGTCCCAGCGAGAGATCGCTACGATCACCGAGACGCTGTCGCTCACCCTGATTATGCTATCTCCAATGACTACGGTATCCAGGCACGGAAGAGCGACGTTGACCCTGCCGAAGAGGTCGTGCACGCTGACGTAACAGGGATCGTCCACGGCAAGATCGAGCGCCGTGCTCGGCGGGACCTCCACCTGATAGATGATCGTCTTCATCGTCCCGGCTGGGATCTTGCTCGGGAATATCCACTCAACCCGGGAACGTTTGAAGATGAACCCGTCGTGCTCTATCGGGATGACCCTCCATCCGGTGGGGAGATCCTCATCCAGTCCGACCCCGTACAGGTCCTGATCGGCTACGATCTCCACCTTTACCGTGAACGTATTCCCGGCGCGATGCCCATCTATGTCGTAGTAGTCGAGCAGGATGGTCCAGAATGGGAGTGGCGTGGCGATCGTCCGAACCACGGTCACGTTCGCCATCGGCACAAGCGGGAGTGGAAGGTCGACCTGTGTACAGGTGTACGCGTACGCAGACAGCGCCTTCATCATCTTCAGATCGATCGTTGCCCCTTCTGTCCACGGGACCGGCTCATCATTCTGCCACATCTCCAAGGCGCGCTTGAGCTGAACAGGGGTGATCACCTGCGACAGGCGCAGATCGATCGAGTCCTCCACATCGTCGCCGATACGCGGGACAAGGTGAGCGATCGCCGACTTGATCGGCAACGCGCCGGTGATCTCAACCACGGAATCCCCCTCTACCGGGATCTCCAGTTTAGGTGTCCTCGCTTGGAAGGTCCCTGTAATCGCGAGACGGATCGGAAGGGTCATTCCGATCAGTGCAGTACTCGACGGGATCGTTACCTCGTAGGAGATCACCCTGGTTGTTCCCGCCCTGATCTGATCGACAAAGACCCACTGCGCCTCGGCGCGCTTAAACGCCGCTCCGGCGTTCTCCACCGGTTTGATCACCCAACCGATCGGGAGACTCTCCTGTAGACCTGCGCCGGCAAGGTCTATCTCCGGTTCAATCCGGACGACAACCTTGAACGTGCTCCCTGGAAGGGCGTAGGCAGTGGAGATCGTCCTCGTCACCATGACCGCCAGGTCAGAGACGTAGAAGGCAAACGTCGTGCTCGCACTCGCCCCATCCTCGTCAGTCGCTCGCAGGGTCACACTCTTTGTCCCGCTCACCGGGTAGCTGTGGGTAGTGACAGGATCTGTCGTCGTCAGGTCGAACAGGCCGTCCCCATCGAAGTCCCATTCGTACCTTACGACCGTTCCGTCCGGGTCGAACGAACCACCGGCATCGAAGGTGATCGGCTCGTTGATGCGCGGCTCGACCGGGTTTATCGTAAATGCTGCCTCAGGGGGTATATTCAACATCCTTTTGATTAAAATCGAATCTATTAAGTTGAGCTCTATCTCGACCGGCGACCTCACGTCCCCGGAGAGGAACTTGAGAGCTGTGATCCCCCGGATGAAGTGCGGAAAGAGGGTCAGATCAAACTCGGCCCCCAACGGACCGAGGACCATCCCGTCGCCCATACCCTCATCCCATACCCACCCGATAGCCGCGGTCGGTGGGGTCAGCTCCCACGTATCACGAAAGTCCAATGCGTCATCCTGCACCAGGAAGCCGGCGATCGCCGGAACACCGGACAGGGTCATTGACGCCGCCCCTGCCTCACCGCCGGTTTCACCTAACAGCACGAACAATGAGGTCTCCTCTGTCCCTGGATCGCGGTAGAGGAAGAGGAAAGCGGTATTCGGCTCCTCAAACCCCGTGTTCGATCGATTAGCTGTCAGGTTGTAGAAGTCGATCGCGCTCACCGGACCCTCGAGCGGCGTAATCTGCACCATTAGATCCTCTTGGGTGACCGTGTAGAACCCCGCCCCTTGGGCGAACGCGGTCGCCGAGATGAGGAGGGCCGTCAGTGCCAAGAGGAGGGAAAGGCTGTAAAGACTGGCCTTATACAGCTTCATTACTACCTCCTTTATCTTGATCCTTATATTCGTGGAGTACAAAGCAACAATTCGATACCAGTTTAGCAAAAAAGGCACCCGTAAGTCTGTAACACCGATTACCTTCCTTGTTTTTTCTTTTCATCCTTTCGCCTCCCTCCATAATTATAAAGCAACCGCGACCTGAAACAGAACGCTATCGATCGCCCTCTTCGCCGCTTCCAGCGGATTCGCGGTGAGGAGCGACAGGAGCGGTCGATCGGCATACGCCACCTTAGTGGCAAAGACAATATTGCCCGCCGGGTCGAAGACCGTGACAAACAACGCCACCGTTGCCTCCTGCTCAAGACCCAAAAAGAGGCCCAACGGACTTGTTAATAGTTGAATCTCCCTGTCGAATAAGGCTGCCAGACCGAAGACAAGAAGGGAGCGTTCCGGTTGGAACGAGATACGACTCTCCCAGCGGACGATGCGCATGACGATGATATAGTTGACATTGAGGGTCTGCGCGAGTCTCCTCATCCCGTCCACCGAGACACGGGTTCCAATCCAGGTATTAGTCAACCGTTGAGCGTGCATCATCTCGCCAATAGCGCTGACCCTGGTTCCGGTAATGACCATGCAGCGCTGAATCGCGTAGTTTCTGATAATCTGCAACTCCGCCGCGGGGACCGGAACGTCCGCTTGGACGAAAATAGCGACCCTCTGCCGTCCAATGGCGGGAATCCCTACCGTCAAAAGGAGCAGAAGAACCACTCCCACACACCGAAGACCACTCGCCTTATTCACTATACACGCTCCCCACCTGTTTTGTACGCCTGTTTCATTGCAGTGAAGTCTAGCCCGGAGCCCCCGCAGGAAGAAGGAAGGGTGTCGATCAGCATCTCCGGTTTTGTCTACGAGGCTATAGACAAATGTCCGGGTTAAGTGGAAATAGTACAATAGGGTTCATGGTTCATGGTCCATGGTCCA
>JAJOKK010000191.1 GCA_021129875.1 Candidatus Bipolaricaulota bacterium | reverse complement strand
TTGCTTCGCAACCGGGATTGAAGACGAGCGGTGGAAAGGGTTTACGCAACAGGCCCACCTGTTATCCCATTTTTAGTCGCATTGATCCCGATATCGATCACCACCACCCCTTCTTTGATCATATCCGCTCCTGTCTGCGTAGCGGATGCGACAGGCAGATGAAACGACGAGGGGCCTCCTTTATTCTCGCCATTCACATGCTTAGAGCTCGCTCCAATCCTTCCCACATTCGACCGACACCTCCAATGGGACGAGGAGTTCCATCACCCCTTCCATCTCCTCTTTGATCCGGGCGATCGCCTCTCCGCTCTTTTCTTCTTGCACCTCGAAGATCAATTCGTCATGGATTTGGAGGAGCATCTTCGCCTCGATCGCCCCCTCCTCGATCGCCCGATCGATTCTGAGCATGGCGAGCTTGATCAGGTCGGCAGCGCTCCCCTGGATGGGGGTGTTGATCGCGTTCCGTCTGGCAAAATTTCTGCTCTGCGCGTTCGTTGAGTTGAGCTGGGGGAGAGGGCGACGGCGGCCAAGAATCGTTTCGGCGTAGCCACGCTCCGTCGTCTTCTCTACTATCCGGTCCATCCACGCCTTTGTTCGGGGGTAGGCGGCGAAGAAACGCTCGATATAGTCCTTGGCTTCGGTGCGGGTGATTCCCAGCTCGCGAGAGAGGCCGAACGGACTGATCCCGTAGATGATCCCGAAGTTGATCCGCTTTGCTGCGGAGCGAAGCTTCGCACTCACTTCTTCCTCAGGGAGGGAGAAGATGCGGCTTGCGGTGATCGCATGCAGGTCCTTCCCGGTCTTGAATGCCTCGATCAGCGCCCCGTCCTCTGCCAGGTGGGCGAGTAGGCGGATCTCTATCTGCGAGTAGTCGGCCCCGACAAGGACCGCTCCTTCCGTGGCGACGAACGCACGGCGGATCCTCTCCCCAACCTCGGTGCGGATCGGTATGTTCTGCAGATTCGGGCCGGAGGAGGAGAGTCGCCCGGTCGCAGTCGAAGTCTGGTGGAACGATGTATGGATCCTCCCTGTCTCCGGGTTGATCGCCGCGGGGAGCCGCTCGATGTACGTGTTCAAGAGCTTCTGCAGCTCGCGGTATTCGATCAGCTTGCCGGGGAGCGAGTGTTTCATCGCAAGCTCGGCAAGAACACGGGCGCTCGTCGATGGGCCGGTCTTAGTCCGGTCGACCACGGGGAGGCCGAGGCGCACAAACAGGACCTGCGCCACCTGCTTGGGCGAGTTTGGGTTGAACCGCGCGCCGGCGATCTCGTACAGGTCCTCCTCTATTATTGAAAGCCGTTCGCGCAGGTCGCGCCCCTGCGCAGCAAGGACCTTGCGGTCGACAAGGATCCCGTGCTCTTCCATCCGCGTTAGTACTGCTATGAGTGGGACCTCCACTTCGCGGAAGAGCGTCATCACCCCGGTCTCGGTCAGCGCCCCCTCCAACAGTGGTTTGACGCGGCAGACGATCTCCGCGTCCTCGGCCGCGTAGAATGTCGCCTTCTCCACCGGAACAGCGGCGATCTCGCCTCCCTTCCCCACAAGCTCGTTGTAGGAGAGCATCTCATAGCCGAGGTAGGTGCGGGCGATCGTCTCCAGGTTGTGATGCCGCTCCTCCGGGCGGGCGAGGTGGGAGGCGATCATTGCGTCGAAGCTCACTCCGCGTGGAGCGAGCCCGTACCGCCGGAGGATGAGGATGTCGTACTTCAAGTTCTGTCCGATGATCTTCGTCCCCTCCCCCTCGATCAGCTGGCGCAGCGCGGCAAGAACATCCGCTGTCGCAAGCTGGGTAGGTGCGCCGAGGTAGTCGTGACCGACCGGGATGTAGTACCCCTCATACGGACGGGGGGAGAGGGCGATCCCTACGATCTTCGCCCGCATCGGGTCACGGCTCGTCGTCTCAAGATCGAGCGAGATCTCTTCCTCAGCTGCCAGATCTTTAACCAGTTGAGAGAGATCGTCGCTGTTCAAGATCGGACGATAGTCCGCACGACGCTCATCTTTCGTCTCTTTTGCCTCTTTCTTCGGGAAAGGGAGCCCTTCAAGCTGGAGATCGTCGAGGATGGAGTGGAAATCAAGATCGGTCAGGATCACCCGCAACCTGTCAACCTCCACCTCACGCAGCCGGCAGCCTTCAGGGACCTCCCCCACCGCGATCTCCCCGTCCAGAGTGACGAGCCGGCGGGCGAGGAGGGCATCCTGCTCGTATTTCTTCAGGTTCTCCTTGACGCGTGCGTTCTTCACCTGATCGACGTTTGCAAGGATCGCATCGAGCGAACCGAACCGGGAGAGGAGCCGGGAAGCGGTCTTCTCACCGACGGACGGGACCCCGGGGATGTTGTCCGATGTGTCGCCGACAAGGGCAAGAAAATCGATGATCTGCTCCGGCGGAACGCCGAACTTCTCCTGCACCCTTTCCCGATCGATCAGCTCGATCCCACCGGCCGACTGACCGCCGCCGGAGCGCCGCCCTGCCGGCTGGATGAGGCGCACCTGTGGATCGACGAGCTGAGCCAGGTCCTTATCCGAGGTGGCGATCAAGACCGACAGATCCTTCTCCGTTGCACACCGGGCGAGGCTGGCTAGGATGTCGTCCGCTTCGACCCCTTTGAGGGAGATCACGCGGACCCCCAGCCGGTCAAGGATCTCATGTATGAGCGGGAGCTGCGCAGCGAGATCAGCAGGGATCTCCTTCCGCGTCGCCTTGTACTGTGGGTAGAGCCTGTGACGGAACGTCTCCCCGCCGGCGTCGAACGTAACCGCCACATAGGCGGAAGGGAAGGCGCGCATGATCCGCGTTAAGATCCGCCAGAACCCGTAGACCGCGTTAACCGGACGGCCGTCGCGGGTCGAAAGCTCACGGATTGCGTAGAACGCACGATAGGCGATCGAATGTCCATCGAAGAGGAGAAGTCGTCTCTTATCGGTCTCTTCTTGCCAACCGAGGAGCTCGGCGAGCGGTCGATTACAGGTAGACATAGTCTTTGTTGGCCACCCCCTGAAGGCCGGTGGATAGATCGAGCAGGTAGCAGAGGGCGAGGGCGAGTCCATCGGCCATATCGTCTGGCTGGGGAGTCTCGGTGAGGCAAAGGAGCCTCTTTACCATCGCTTGCACCTGCCCTTTGTTCGCTCTTCCATAGCCGGTGATCCTCTTTTTCACCTGCAGAGGAGTGTACCCATGGACCGGCAACCCCTCCGTCGCCAGGAGAAGAACCCCGCGGGTCTCTGCGGTGAGCATTGCAGTACGGGCGTTTCGCGCGAGATAGACCTCTTCGATCGCCACCCCCGAAGGGCTGTGGGTGGCGATAAGTTCTCTGGCTCCCTGGTAGATCTCGCGCAGCCGCTCTCCCCTTGCGCAACCTTTCTCGGTCCGGATGACCCCACCGTCGATCACCTGCCAGCCGTCTTTGGTCGCGCGCACAATCCCGTAGCCGGTTGTCGCGAGGCCGGGGTCGAGGCCGAGCGCGATCAGTCCCTCACTCATCTAAGGAAATCCCCCAGCCTCTGATGTTCGTCCTCCTCCTCCACCGGGCAGGCATGGTCGGGGTGCTCATTCAGATCGGTCCCGCAGCGTGGACATAGGCCGCGGCAGTCATTACGGCAGAGCGGGCGCGGGTTGAGTACTGCAGTTATGCCTCCAAGAACATATGGGGCAAGATCGACCTCATGATCCTCCGTCCGGAATGGCAGCGTGAACGCCTCGTAACAATCGACTGTCGTGTATACCGGGGCGAGGCAACGGCGGCAGGCCTGCTCAACCGTCGTGCGGATTTGGACCTTGAAATAGAGGGTGTTCAGTTGGCAGAACGCATCTCCGCTTACCTCGAGTGCTGTACGGAATGAGAGGTCTTCGAATAAGCCGGTGGCCTGCTCGCCCACGGAGCGAAAGTCGAACGGAAAATGTCGCCCCGGGTTACAGATAAAGGTACTCAGGTTAAGTCGCAGCATTTCGTAACGCCCGCGCAACAGCGGCCGTCCTCCTCCCCTCGCTCACATCGTGCACACGGATGATATCCGCTCCGTTTAAGATTGCGACCGCGTTCGCCGCGATCGTCCCCTCCAGCCGCTCCGCCGCCGGAAGGTCGAGGATCTTACCCAAGAACGACTTGCGTGACAGCCCGATCAGGATCGGGACGCCAAGGTCGTTAAACTGCGCTAGATTCTGCAGGATGGCGAGGTTGTCCGCCAGTCGTTTCCCAAACCCGATCCCTGGATCGATGATGATCTTCTCAGTTGAGATCCCTGCAGCAATAGCCACTCCGATCCGCTCGGCGAGGAACGCCCTTATCTCTTCGACCGGATCGGTGTAGGAAGGGTTATCCTGCATCGTTTCCGGGACCCCTTGCATGTGCATCAACACCACAAATACCCCGTGCTCGGCGACGAGATGCGCCATCTCAGGGTCGGAACGCAGGGCGCTGACATCGTTCACAATCTGCGCTCCGGCCGCAATCGCCTCTGCGGCGACAGCTGCCTTCGTTGTATCGACCGAGAGGAGGATGTCATCCTTCGCGCGAATCCCCGCAATCACCGGCACAACCCGCTCCAACTCCTCCGCTGCTGAGACCGGCCTTGCCCCCGGTCGGGTTGATTCACCTCCGACATCGATGATATCCGCCCCTTCTTCGACAAGCTGCAGCCCAGAATCGATCGCAGCGGCCGTCGTCAGGCGCCTTCCCCCGTCGTAGAACGAGTCGGGTGAGGAGTTCAGCACTCCCATGACCAGTACCCGCCCGCGTTCGCTCATCCATCTTTCCATTCGTTCCATAGTCAGGCCAAAGTATACCATACGGAGAAAACCCTCGCGGGAATCCCGGCTCGCTGTCATGAACATTGCTATGGCGTTTGGGTAGGTCTCCCCGATTCCGGTCCACGACCATTCTGATCATTTCATCGCCAACCGCCTTATCCGCTCCCCGTCTGCACTTTAGCACGGCATCCCCTCAGCGCGATCGGTCCGATCCTCTCGGGCGACTTTTCTTGGCCGCTGGTTCGCGCTATAATGCTCGATATGGTTACCCTTGATGAGATAGCAAAACAACTAGGATTATCAAAGCGTGCTGTTCGCCAACGGATCGACGCCCTCAGTGGGATACTCGACCCGCATATCAGCCGTGGCGCAAAGAACAAGCTGATCTTCTCCGAAGAGGCCCTTGGTGTACTCCGACGTTTGGAGGAACTCCACCACACAGAGAGGATCCCGATTCGGCAGGCCGCCGCGCGGGTCCGGGGCGAATTGGAAGATAGGCGTGTTACGGAAACGCAGACCAAAGAAACGGATTTCACCCTGGAGATCAAGCTGGAATATCTGCAGCAGATTGTAGAGGTGCTGCGGCAGGATCGGGACTACTGGCGCGATGTCGCCCTCACCGTCCAAGCCGCGCTCCCCCCCGATCGAATGTGGATCAGCAAGCTCTTCCCGGCCGCGCCGCGCGACAACAGGCTTAACTGACCCGATAGAGGCCGGTGAGCAGGGATGCGGTTGCAGTGGTCGGCGGTGATTCTGTCTGCATTCCGGTCTTGCTTCGCAACCGGCCTCCTTGGTAGGGAGGAGCATGAGGTTGAGAGGATGAGAAGTTGAGAAGTTAAGAGGTTGAGCAAAGCAGGACAAGCCCCTGCTCCGTGCAATCAAACGCACTTGATGCACGGGGCCACACACCCAACGAACTCAACGAACTCAATAAACCCAAAGATGGCTCACGGGCAAGATCGGGTGGGAGGACGCAATGACGCGAAGAACGATCACTATCGTCTCCGGGCTGCCCCGTTCCGGCACATCGCTCATGATGACGATGCTGGAGGCCGGGGGGATGCCGGTACTGACGGACAACATACGGACGGCCGATGCTGACAACCCCAACGGCTACTACGAATTCGAACGGGTGAAGGAGATCGAACACGATAAGTCCTGGCTGGAAGAGGCGGATGGGAAGGCAGTCAAGATAATCTCAGCCCTCCTGAAACACCTTCCCCCGAACTACACCTATTCTGTGGTCTTCATGCGGCGAAAAATAGAGGAGATCCTCGCCTCGCAGCGGCAGATGCTCATAAGACGCGGTGAGGATCCCGACACCGTAAGCGAGATCGCCCGCCTCTCGCGCGAGCACCTGTCGTCGGTCTCTTCCTGGCTCGATAGGCAGTCGTATATCAAGACCCTTTACGTCGACTACAACAAGATCATCAACAGCCCTCTCGAACCGGCACGCTGCGTCGCCGATTTTGTGGAGGGGGATCTGGACGTGGAGCAGATGTCCATGATCGTCGATCCGTCCCTCTACCGGCAGCGCCGCAGGGAATAACCGAAGACGTTAATAACGCAGGAGGACCGGAGATGGGGACCCCAACCTTGCACCTTCTGTCTTTTCCCCCGATGCAGTTGCCGATACGGTTCAGGGTGGAATGGTGCAAGGAATCAGGGCGCACTACATTAGGATTGAAAGGGCCGCTCCTTTTCGTTAAGATGGGTCGCTAAGTCAGTCAGACAGAGAGGTCTTTCAGGGTGGAGATAACAAAGGTAGAGATCCGGCCGATGCGCAATGAAGGGAACCTGAAGGCGTTTTGTTCCGTGATCTTCGATGGTGTATTCATCATTCACAGTGTGAAGGTGATCCAGGGGAAGGAACACCTGTTCGTCGCCATGCCCAGCCGGGAGGTTAAGAACGGTGAATTTCGCGACACCGCCCACCCGATAGACAACAGGTTCCGGCTGAAGCTGGAGCGGATCATCCTCGATAAGTACAAGGAGGCTGTGCGCGAGGAGTCGGCGGTCTTTTCCGTGGAGATTCCGACTGAAGACCTAACATTTTAGGGCGTAGCCAAGCGGTAAGGCAGCGGCCTTTGGAGCCGTGATCGGAGGTTCGAATCCTCCCGCCCTAACACCTAAAACCATGAAAGCAAAACCGATCGAGGAATTGGCGAAGAATATCCGCTTAAAGATCGCGCCAGACGTGTTGGAGCGAGCCTTTCTGCACAGCTCCTATGTTAACGAGCTGGGTGATCCCCGCGGCTCGAACGAGCGCTTGGAATTTCTGGGGGATGCGGTAGTCGGGTTGGCAGTGACGAGCTACCTGTTCAAGGAACACCCAGACGCAGATGAGGGGCGACTTACCAAGGCCAAGTCAGTCGCGGTAAGCCGGCCGGTGCTCACTGAGAAGGCGAGGGAGATCGACATCCCCGCCTACCTTCGTCTGGGAAGAGGTGAGGAGGCAAACCATGGGCGCACGCGGCCGAACAACATCGGGAATGCCTTCGAAGCTCTAATCGGGGTGATCTTCCTCGAACGCGGGTTCTCTTATGCGGCTAAATTCGTCCTCCGCTACCTGAAGGAGGATATCGAACGGTGCCTTGTTGAGCAGTCGGCGACTGGAGATTACAAAAGTCTGTTACAGGAATCGGCGCAACGCCTGTTCGATTGCCGGCCAGCCTACTCCATTGACAATACCAGCGGCAAGGCACACCGCAAGGAGTTTGCCGTGACCGTCGCCGTTGCCGGGCACTGTGGCGGCGGCCGCGGGCGCAGTAAGAAGGAGGCGGAACAGGCGGCGGCGAAGCAGTTGTACTTGATACTGGAAGAGTTCTAAAAAATGCGCCCGTAGCTCAGCAGGATAGAGCAGCGGTTTCCTAAACCGCAGGCCAGAGGTTCGAATCCTCTCGGGCGTACAGCAGTAGTACAAAAAGCGATTACATTTTGGGGGTAGCCGGAAAGTTCGGCAACCAGCACTGAGGTGAAGTATTGGCGCGTACAAAGAGATACAACCCGCATTTTTTGCCCCTCACTGCCTCTCTCGGTATGGTTCGGGCACTCCCATTTTCGGTTCTATCCTTGGGCCCCACATCAGCAGTCATCTCCGTTGGAATGGCGGGACTGATTACGGTTGCAAGCTCAATCTCACAGAACGCCGTCATCACAGCCAGGCGAGTGACATCACTAAAGGGTATACCTTGTAGCATTGCTCTGACATTGCTCATCGAGCGCATCTCCTTTCAAAAACTGTTGACAAATCATTATGCCTGTAATACAATGCACCTGTTGCCATTGGCAAGCCCCGAAGCGAAGCAAAAATAGCTTGTCAAGAAAAATCTTATGGAGGTTGAAAGATGGAGTGATCTTGAGGTCGAGATGGCGACGCTCCGGTGTGGTGGTAGGTCAAAGCGGAGTAGTATGGGAAAGATCAGTGACACACTCAGTAAACTTCAAGCAATTTTAAGTTGAGTTGCAAGTTGAATTACAAGTTAAACTGTAAGTTGGGCTTCATGTTGAAAACTATCCTCAAGACGATATGCAACCGCCTATAACAGAACCGATTCGTACAGGACGGAAAAATAACGAGAAGAGGTACGTTTAGGGATTGGAAATGTGACATACAAGGCGAGAGTCCGCTCGCTTAGATGGTCGAGAAGAAGTTCCAATATCGATATATGTAGCTTCTATTCGGGAGATGGAAGATGAAAGACGAAGAGAAGACCGAAGAACAGCTCAGAGATGAATTGACAGAGATGCGTCAGCGGCTCGCCGAATTGGAAGCAGCAGAGACCGAACGGACGCAGGCTAAGGAGAGACTGCGCCAAGAAAGGGATTTCAGCAGCATCCTTATTCACGCCTCTCCGGTTTTCTTTGTCGCCATCGGCGCTGACGGCAAGACGCTGATGATGAACGAGACAATGCTTTCCTCGCTCGGATACAGAACGGACGAGGTGGTGGGCGTCGACTATCTGACACGCTTCGTTCCGGAGGGTGACCGCGAATCGCTCTCCCAAATATTCGAAAAGCTGACAAAGTCAAACGTACCGACGACAAACGAGAACCGGGTGCTGACCAAGGATGGCCGCGAGCTGCTCGTCGAATGGCATGGCAGGCCGGTCTTCACCGAGGGTGGCGAATTCGACTTCTTCTTCGGTGCGGGCATCGACATCACCGAACGGAAGATAGCCCAGGAGAAGATCGAGCACCTCAACCTCGTGCTGCGAGCCATCCGCAACGTCAACCAGCTCATCGCCAGCGAGAAGGACCGCGATCGGCTGTTGCAGGGCGCCTGCGACAGCCTCATCGAGACGCGCGGCTATCACACCGCCTGGATCGGTCTGTTCGATGAAGAGAAAAGCCTGGTGGGGATAGCACAGGCCGGCTGGAGCGAGGAGTCGGCAGTGCCGGTCACAGACCTGCAGCACGGCTGGTCGCCGGTCTGCGTACAGAGGATACTGGCAGAGCCAGAGGTCCAGGTAATCGAAAGTCCGCACTCGACCTGCGGTGACTGTTCTTTGTCCGACACACATCGTGACAGGGGGGTGTTGGCCGTCAGGTTGAAGCATGCGGGGAAGGTCTACGGGATGCTCGCTGCCTCCATCCCCGTCGGTCTCATTTCCGATGATGAGGAGCACGCACTGCTCGCCGAAGTCGCTGCGGACATCGCGTTCGCCCTATACAGCATCGAACTGGAGGCCGAGCGGAAGCGGACGGAGAAGGCGCTCAACCTCAAGCTGAAACAGTTGGACGCCCTCAGTTCGGCTTCACATGCGGTGAGCGCCTCGCTCGATCCGAAGCAGGTGTTGGAAAGAATCGTGTCGCTGGCACGCGAGGCAGTGGGCGCCGATTACACCAGCGTCATGCTGGTCGATAGAGCGAGCGACACAGTGCGCAGCGCCGAAGACTTTTCAGGCGTGCCGTCGATCGAGTATCGCATCCGCACGAAGGGGCTCACCAGTCTTATCATGGACAGAGGAGCAGCGGTGATCATCGATGAGATCGGTGAGGACGGTACGATCACCCCTGATCTGGGCGCAGGGGCGCCGCGTCTGATCAATCCGCACATTATGAAGGCAAATATCAAGTCGGTCGCTGGCCTGCCGTTGACGGGCAAGGACCGCTCGCTCGGCGTCCTCTACCTGCACAGCCTGCAGCCGTGGGCTTTTCACGATCAAGAAACGCTGCTGACCACATTCGCCAATCAAGCGGCCATTGCCGTGGAGAACGCGCGGTTGTACGAGAGAGTCTCACAAGAACTG
>JAJOKK010000141.1 GCA_021129875.1 Candidatus Bipolaricaulota bacterium | reverse complement strand
ATGTGAAAAACAGGCAGGGAAAGTGTCAAATTTACTGGGGGTTCAGAATCCCTGAGACGATGTTGTTGGCAAGATACTTGTCCTTATCCTTGGGATCAGTGCGGGTATCAGTTTGGAGGAGATCGCGACCGATCCTCGCCATTATCAAGATCTGTACTCTTTTAGCGAGGCTGGGAACACGCTGGGGAGGTTTGTCAAGTGTCCGATCATAGCGATGCCGGCATTGCCGGTGTTCCGCCGGCCGGGCCGATTTCCACGCTGATCGCCTGCTGGAACACCGGCATGCCCCTCTGGGCACCTCGTCTCAGAAAAAGAATCAACAATATTATAGCATGACCGCGCTGATCTCATATTCTCCCCTGTATATTGCTTTTCGTTATTCTCTCTTCTCCTTGTGTGTTGTGAAGCAAGCCCGGAGGTCCAACAGAAGCTTTCATCGTCTCGGGGGGTATAGTAGCCGATTCAGGACTTACTACACCCTCCAAGAACGCCGAGTGCGCAGAGAGTGAAACGAGATCCGTATTCTTTATCCCAGTGACCTTTACGCCCTCTGGGGGGGTGTAGTGAATTATTCCCCGGGTATAACAATCCCCGAGCGGTAAAATGCTTGAAACTGCAGTGTGCCTCCGGCCTTGCTCCGCAACCGAGTTTGAAGAGAAGCAGCAGGTGCAACAGCATGCGGATTTGCATGATTTCACCTTGCGTTCACCGGATCAAGCGGCTAGGATTCTTGTGCCAACGAAGAAGGAGGGAGTATGCAAAGAGTCTTTCTAACCTCAGAGTCGGTGACTGAGGGACACCCGGATAAGGTCGCCGATCGGATCTCCGATGCTGTACTGGACGCGCTTCTAGCTGAAGACAAGCAAGCGCACGTCGCCTGCGAGACCTTCCTAACCACCGGGCTCGTCATCGTGGGCGGAGAGATCTCTACGAAGGTCTATGTAGACATCGACCGGGTTGTTCGGCGCGTGGCAAAGGAGGTCGGCTACGATAAGGCAGCCTACGGGTTCAACTACCGCGACTGCGCGGTCCTGTCGACGATCAAGGAGCAATCCGCCGACATCGCTGCCGCCGTTAAAACGGCCAAGGAGGCGCGGAACGGCGTCGCAGCGGACCTCTACGACATAATCGGTGCCGGGGATCAGGGGATTATGTACGGCTACGCCTGCTGCGGGACCGACGAACTGATGCCGCTCCCGATCGTCCTCGCCCATTCACTGACCAAACGCCTGGCAAGACTGCGCAAAGATGTGGTGCTTCCCTACCTTCGACCGGACGGGAAGTCGCAGGTGACGATAGAGTACGAGAGAGGCCGGCCGATACGCGCTTCGGCGATCCTCATCGCGGCGCAGCACGACCCGGACGTCGCACAGACGACCTTGGAAGAGGACATGATCGAGCAGGTGATCCGTCCGGTTATGGAGAACTGGATCGACGAGAAGACAGAGCTGCTCGTCAATCTATCCGGAAGGTTCGTCATCGGCGGCCCGGCCTCGGACACAGGGATGACCGGCCGGAAGATCATCGTCGACACCTATGGAGGGTACGGATCGCACGGCGGTGGGGCCTTCTCCGGGAAGGACCCGACCAAGGTCGACCGCTCTGGAGCGTACATGGCCCGGTATGTCGCGAAGAACATCGTCGCTGCCGGGCTTGCCCGCGAGGTGGAGGTGCAGCTAGCCTATGCAATCGGCCGCGCCGCGCCGCTCTCGCTCAATATCGACAGCTACGGGACCGGGTTGGTCACCGACGGTGCACTGCGCAGCGCCGTGATCAAGGTGTTCGACCTTCGCCCCGGGGCGATCATTGAGCGATTCGATCTTCTGCGGCCGATCTACGAACAGTTCTCCTGCTACGGGCACTTCGGAAGGATCGATCTGGATCCGCCATGGGAGAAGACCGATCGCCTCGAGGAACTGAGATCAGCCCTCCCCCGCACAGACCGGGTCGTCTGACTACTGGCAAATCTTGCTGAGTGCGCAGAGGAAGCGATCGGATAGTCGACCGTTGGAACCCCCTCGCTTCAGTCCTCGTTGCGCTCCGCCGTACGTATTCAGTAAATCCATCCCTGAACCGTGTCCGAGGGACTTGCTACACCCCCCAGAGGCGCAAAGATCTCTGAGATAAAGCATTAAGGATCTCGTTCCACTCTCTGCGCTCTCTGCGGTAAAAGCTTCTGTTCCATTCACAGTAGATACAGGAACGGTAGCTCAATGATCGTTAGATCAGCGATCTCGCCTCGGTCTTCTCCAAGATCATCGCGATCACCTCGGCGAGCGGGCGGGCGCCAAGGTCCTCCTCAGTGCGCAGCCGCACCGAGACCGTCTCCGTCTCCTGCTCGCGTCCGCCGACGACTAGCATATACGGGATCTTCTGGAGCTGCGCATCGCGGATCTTAGCGTTCATCCGTCCGGTGGAGAAGTTGGCCTCAACCCGGATACCAGCCTTGCGAAGTTCGTCGACCACTCCCTGAGCATACTCGAGGAAACGGTCGGAGATCGGGATGACTACTGCCTGCACCGGGGCGAGCCAGACTGGGAACGCGCCGGCGTAGTGCTCGACGAGCAGGGCGTAGAATCGCTCGATAGCCCCCAACAGAGCCCGATGAACCATATACGGGCGGTGCTCCTTTCCATCCTCGCCGATGTAGGTCATGTCGAACCGCTGGGGCAGATTGAAGTCGAACTGGATCGTGGTCAGCTGCCAAGCGCGGCCAAGAGCATCCTTAATCTTGATATCGATCTTGGGGCCGTAAAAGACCGCCTCCCCTTCCATCCGCTTGTACGGCAACCCACGCGCCTCGATCGCCCTTACGAGCGAAACCTCGGCCTGTTCCCACATCGGATCCTCCCCGGCGTACTTTTCCGGCGTCTTCGGATCGCGGACGGAAAGTTCGACACTAAACTCCGTAAAACCGAATCCAGAGAGCAGATTCAGGCTGAAGTCGAGGACGCGGCTGATTTCATCCTCGATCTGCTCAGGGGTGCAGAAGATATGCGCGTCATCCTGGGTGAACCCGCGAACGCGCAAGAGGCCGTGCAAAGTACCGCTCCGCTCGTAGCGGTAGACTGTCCCCAGCTCGGCCCAGCGGAGCGGCAGGTCGCGGTAGGAACGGGTGCGCGACTTGTAGATCATGATGTGAAACGGGCAGTTCATCGGCTTGATATAGTAGTCCTGCCCATCAACATTCATCGGAGCGTACATCCCTTCCCGGTAGAAGTCGAGGTGCCCGGAGGCCTCCCACAGGAGCGCGCGACCGATGTGCGGGGTGAAGACGATCTCGTATCCTCCTTCATAGTGGAGCTTGCGCCAGTAGTCCTCGATGATGACGCGCATCCGCCCGCCCTTGGGGTGCCAGTAGGCAAGCCCGGCCCCCCCCTCCTCGTGAAAGCTGACCAGGTCGAGCTCTTTGATCAGCTTGCGGTGGTCGCGCGCCTCGATCTGTGCGAGATTCTCCAGGTGTCCATCGAGATCTTTCTTGCTCTCCCAGGCCGTGCCGTAGATCCGCTGCAGCATCGGCCGACTCTCATCCCCACGCCAGTAAGCACCGGCGATCGACAGCAGCTTGAATGCGTTCTCCTTGATCTCACCAGTCCTCTTAAGGTGAGGGCCGCGGCAGAGATCGACAAACTCCCCCTGCGTATATAGGACGGCGGTCTCTTCCTCAAGATCATCGAGCAGCTCGAGTTTCAGCCGTTCATCCTTTGCCGCAAGGATCTCCCGCGTCTCTTCCAAGGCGGTATCTAGCCGTTCTATCGGATGATCCTCGGTGACGATCCTCCGCATCTCCTTCTCGATCGAGGAGAGGTCCTCTGGGGTGAGCGGTTGTTCGGTGGCGAAATCGTAGTAGAACCCGTTTTCAATCGCCGGACCAATCCCCAAGATCGCCGTTGGGAAGAGCCTCTTCACCGCCTGGGCCATGACATGTGTCGTGGTGTGGCGCAGGACCTCCAGTGCCTGCAGCGATCCGCGGGTGTAGAACGTCACGGAAGCATCCTTATCTAGACGCTCACGCAGATCGCGAAGCTCACCATCGACCAGTGCGCAGACCGCAGCACGAGCAAGGCGCGGTCCGATCGCTGCGGCAACATCGAGGAGCGAAGCGCCGCGTGCGATCTCCTTCTTCGACCCATCCGGCAAAGAAATATGGATCATGCTCTTTCCTCCTTACGTAAGAATGCAAAATCATACCCGGAAAACCCTCCTCCTGACAACGAAAACCAGAGAAGAACCGGAAAGGTCGAGACCTTCGAATCTGACGTGCTCGCCTGCCTGTCATAATACGACCTGCCCGCGCGATGCGCGTAGGCGGGCAGCAGGCATTACCAATGGCATCCTGTGCTCATCTTGCGTGCGATAAGTTATCGGTAGTAGGACCGTGCGTCGCTGCGGTACAATGGGACGCGGGTGAAAGGGGATGGTTCATTGACCGTAAAGAGAGTGATCGCGTCTGTTCTGCTGCCGCTGCCGATCGATAAGGGTTTTGATTTTCTAGTCTCTGATCAGCTACTCCCTCAGGTTGAGGTCGGCCGGAGGGTGAAGGTCCGATTCCAGGGTAAAGAGCGCTCAGGGATCATCGCCTCCCTTGCCGCGGGGAGCGAGCACGAAGGCCTATTGGAGCCGGTCTTGGAGGTCCTTGCAAAGCCATCATTCTCCGCAGTGGCACTCGCCTTCTGCTCGCGCATTGCAAGCGACTATCTCGCCCCTTGCGGGCTGCTTGTGAATCGGCTCCTCCCACGGCGCATAAGCGATAAGCAAGAGAGGTCGTTCACCCTTGCCGGAGAAATAAGTGAACTGCTCCCTCAGCTTGAACCCCTCTCCCGCCGCGCGCCCCGCCAGGCCGCGGTCTTACAGCAACTCCTCGCGGCATCAGGCCCCTGTTCGGAGGAGAATCTGCGAGAAGGGCGCGGTTCAATCCGGGCAACGCTCCAGCGCCTTGTAGAGAAGGGGCTCATCAAGGAGGCCGTCGTCTGCAGCGGTGTTAAGAGAGAAGAGATCGCGCCGCCGCCACCCTGGGCGGCGAAACTGGTGGAGTCCCTTCCGCGCGGAGGGCGAACCCTCCTCTTTGCCCAAGAGCGCTGGGACGGCTATGCCCACCTCATCGAGGCGGCCATTGCCTCCGGGAAGAGTGCCCTCCTCCTCGCCCCGGAGATCCTCCTTGCCCGGCAACTCCACAGATACCTGCAAGAACGGATAGAGACCGGTGTAGCACTCTACCACAGCGCCCTTCCCGAGGGAGAGCGCGGAAGGGTTTGGGAATCGGCAAGACGGGGAGAGTCCCGGCTGATCGTCGGCACACGCTCCGCCCTCTTCCTCCCGCTGGACAACCTGGGTCTTCTGATCGTCGATGAGGAGCAGGACCGCTCCTACAAACAGGACGAGATGCTCCCCCACTACCACGCGCGCACCGTGGCCAAAACCCGCGCCGATGGGGCGTTCCTCCTCTTCGGATCGGCCGCCCCATCGCTGGAGACCTTCTTCTCGGCTGCGAGCGGTCGCCTGTCTCTGATCCGGCCGGAGGTCCAGCCACGGAAGATTACGGTGCAGATCGTGGAGACGACCAAGGATAAGGCGGTGCTGAGCAGTGAGCTTTGCGCCGCGGTTGAACGGACACTCGATCGCGGAAAACAGGCGCTTATTGCTGTGAACCGGCGCGGCTACTTCCAGGCGGTCTTGTGCAGGGGTTGTGGTCGCCCGCTGCGCTGTCCTGTCTGCACGGTCAACCTGACCTATGAGGTGCGCGCAGCCCAGCTTCTATGCCGCGTCTGTGGGACGGCGCAACCGCGGATGGTCTGCCCGGAATGCACATCGCGGGCACTCCGCTTTGTCGGGGTGGGGAGCGCCCGGGTGGAGGAAGAGATGCGAGAGCGCTTTCCGACTGCGCGCATCATCCGCATCGACATGGATTCCTTGCAGACCCGCGCCCACAGGAAGGCGGCCGAACAGGCGCTCGCCGGAGAAGGAGATATCCTGATCGCTACCCCGATGATCGCCAAAGGGCCTGTCTTGTCGCGACTGGGCCTGGTAGGGGCGATTGGGGTGGACGCGCTCTTGGCACTCCCTGACTTCCGCGCCGCGGAGCGGACCTACCAATACCTCTCCGGCCTTCTCGGGCGGCTTCCTGCGGGGGGAGAAGGACTGATCGAGACTTCCTACCCCGACAACATCGCCGTGCAGGCTGCGGTCTGTGGAGACTACAACCGTTTCTACGAGACCGAAGAGGCCGAGCGGAAGGCACTCTTCTACCCGCCGTTCTCCCACTTGGCGCGACTGGCCTTCACCGCGCGCACAGAGCGAGAGCGCCGGGACAAAGGGAAACGGCTGATTACCCTCCTGCAGGGATACGAAGTGGAGATCCTCGGACCCGCGCCACACCCCACACTTCACACATGCGCATTCGTCCTCCTCAAAGGGGGAAGAAGGGAGACGGTGCACACCGCCTGCGCAGCCGCGCAACAGCAGTTCCCCCAGCTGAAGATAGACATTGATCCTGAGCGGATCTGACTCAGCTCAGGTGAATCTCGATGATATCCTTATCAGCGAGTCGATGGGTGGCAGGGACCTGCTGACCGGCAAACCGGCCCGAGCCCCATACGCGGATGTAACGGAGCTTGTCCACGAATTCGCGGTGCACCGCCTTGACCGCATCGAGTGCGGTACTCCCCACAGAAAGGACGTACGGCTCGCCCATATCAGGAGGTTTTCCCGGGAGTTTCGTGTAGATCCGGAGTAGATTGAGCACGGTGAAGACTTCCTGACGCAGTTCGTCCAACCCTGCCCCTGTTTCGGTGGAGGTGAATAGGGCGGGGAAGAGCGGGGCAAGCTCAGCGAGCGCCGGACTGTGATCGCTAAGCTGATCACCTTTGGTGAGGATGATCCGGCAGCAGACCTCCTTGATCCGCTCTTCCTCGGATCGCGCGTCCCTTGCTACGAGCCGGATGTGCCGCTCCTCAACGAGCATGATAAGCTCCTCCACTATATCGACAAGCTCTTCCGGGGCGAGGGTCCCATCGAGGACGATGAGGCAGAGGTTGCACTGACGGATCAGGCTGTAGACCCAGGGTTCAGAGTACTCCGCCGTGATCGGTGGAAGGTCGATCAGCTGGATCGGGACGTCCTCAAAGGCCATCATCCCCGGCATCGGACGGACCGTGGAGTACGGGTAGTCGGCGATCTCAGGGCGGGCATTGGTAAGGGCGGAAAGGAGGCTCGATTTGCCGCTGTTCGGCGGGCCGAGGAGGACGACCTGCCCGGCACCCTCCCGATCGATATGGTCCAAGCGCGGACCCTTGCTCTGCTTTGTGTGCGACTGCGAGTCCCGCAGCTTGGCGATCCGCCGCTTGATGTCCCCTTGCATCTTATCAGTCCCCTTGTGTTTGGGGATCGTGGTGAGCATCTTCTCCAGGGCGGCAAGCTTCTCCTGAGGTGTTTGCGCGGCGCGAAACTCTGTGCGTGCTTTGAGAAATTCAGGGGTTAGGTTAGCGGGCATTCTTCTCGTACCTCCAGCGCTTAGGGTAGCAGGAAGCACGCGCTGCTGCAACGCACGAGGCAGGCCGCCGTCTCTTTTATAAGAGACGGCGGGCACAGATCCCGATGCTACATCCATCTTTCTGTAATGGCACACCTTGTGTGTAACGTTCTCTCTGAATCGAGAACGCATTTCATCAACCTGCAACGATCAACCCTGCTTAGACCTGTAAGGTTCTGCCCTCCAATGCCCCCCAGCTTGCTGCGAAATTCTTGTGTTCCCTTGTCCGGCGCGCTCTCGCAGCGTACGATCACAGGGGGTAAAAGAGATTAGGAGGGCGATAGTGCAATGAAACTTCGGGATTGGATTCTCCGCGAAGGGACGGTTATGGGGCCGGAGTTCCTCAAGGTGGACGGCTTTCTGAACCACCGGATAGATCCGGCCTTCATGGACGAGGTCGGCCGCGGACTGGCAGCAAGGTTCGCCACAGACAGGGTGACCTGCGTCCTCACCGCCGAAGCTGCCGGCAACGTGGTCGCTTATGAGGTCGCCCGCCGGCTTGGGGCACGTGTCCTCTACGCCAAGAAGGGCAGCGCGGCAACGATGAACCGCCCCTTCACCCGTACCGTGCGGTCACCGACAAAGGGAACAACTGTGGAGTTCGCAGTCTCCCGCGATTATCTCGGCCCGGAGGAACGCGTCCTTATCGTAGACGACTTTCTCTACCAGGGGCGCACGAGTACCGCGTTGGCGGAGATGGTAAGTGAGAGCGGGGCGGAGCTGGTAGGCTTCGGATTCGTCATCGCCAAGGAGTTTGCCGATGGACGACAGGTCCTCACCCGGTACGATCTGCCGATCGTCACCCTTGTCTCAATAGTGCGGATGGACCCGGAGAGCGGGGAGATCGTCTTCGGCGACGAGGATGATCGATCGAGTGCAGGCGGAGAAGCGACTCGATGAGTGTCGTCGTCCTTGACTTCGGCTCCCAGTACACCCGGCTGATCGCCCGTCGGGTGCGAGAACTGCAGGCGTATTCGGTCATCATGCCGGGGACAGCCGCGGTGGAGGAGATCCGCACTCATCGGCCGCGAGCGATCATCCTCTCCGGTGGACCGGCCTCTGTCTTCGACCCGCAGGCGCCACAGCCCGACCCGCGGATCTTCGATCTTGGCCTGCCTATCTTGGGCATCTGCTACGGGATGCAGTACCTTGCTCAGCATTTCGGCGGCCTTGTCGTGCGGACCGGCCGTAGGGAATACGGACGCGCCCTGCTCACACGGCATGAGGGGCGGCTTTTTGCCGGGCTGACCGGGGAGGTGCAGGCATGGATGAGCCATTCTGATACCGTGACCGAACCACCGCCATCCTGGAGAACGGTGGCAGCGACGAAGGAGAACCCGGTGGCAGCGATCGAATCGCCGGATATCCGCTACTTCGGAGTTCAGTTTCACCCCGAGGTCGTCCACACCAGAACGAATGTATTGGAGAACTTCCTTCGGACTGCGGAAGTACCGCGCGATTGGACCCCGGGAGAGACCCTGGATCGCCTGATCCGAGAGGTTCGGGAACAGGTGGGGGAGCACCGAGTACTGCTCGGTCTATCCGGAGGGGTTGACTCCTCCGCCCTTGCCCTGCTCCTCACCCGGGCCGAAGTCGATCATGCAGCGATCCTCGTCGACCACGGGCTCCTGCGGTTTGGGGAGAGGGAAGAAGTCGAAAGGTTGCTCCGCCCTCTTGGGGTCAATCTAATCTCTGTAGATGCCTCGAAACGGTTTCTAAATGCGCTTACAGGGGTGCTTGACCCCGAGGAGAAGCGCAAGGTAATCGGGCGGGAGTTCATCGCCGTGTTCGAGGAGAAAGCCCGCGAAATGGGGGAGTACCATTTTCTCGCCCAAGGCACACTCTACCCGGACGTAATCGAGTCGGCCGGGGGTGAAAGCGCAGGAGCAGCGGTGATCAAAAGCCATCACAACGTAGGAGCTCTCCCCAAGGATCTCAAGTTCGAGATCCTTGAACCGTTCCGCTATCTGTTCAAGGACGAAGTTCGCGAGATAGCCCGGCTCCTCGGTCTCCCGGATTCGATCCGCCTGCGACACCCATTTCCCGGGCCCGGCCTGGCGATCCGTATCCTAGGAGAAGCGACTCCCGAACGGCTGCAGATCCTGCGTCGAGCAGACGACATATTCATCCGTGCTCTGAAAGACTGGGGCATCTACGGCGAAGTTTGGCAAGCACTCGCCGTCCTAACCACCGTGCGAAGCGTAGGGGTGGTCGGGGATGAACGCCACTACGGGTACGTCCTGGCGCTGCGGGCGGTGACGAGCGTAGACGGGATGACCGCGGACTGGGTCCGGCTCCCCGCCGACCTGTTGAACGAAGTAGCCGAGCAAATCACCCGCCGGGTACCCGAAATCGGCCGCGTGGTCTACGATATTACCAGCAAACCGCCTGGGACGATCGAGTGGGAGTAAGGGTAGCCTAGTCTTTACCGCGATATTCCAGTTTTTTATGTAGCGTGCAGCAATCGACGCTGCGTTTTGCAATGTCGCCAAAGAGCGAAATATCCCCCCACAAAGCTGGAGGGGAGGCAGTGAAAAGCAAAACTTTGGCTCTTCGTCGTTTTAAGTGGGTAACGGTTTCTAGATTTACATACGCACGA
>JAJOKK010000193.1 GCA_021129875.1 Candidatus Bipolaricaulota bacterium | reverse complement strand
GGCACGTTTGATCCGTTTGCGGTCCATAGCGCAATGATAGCACAGATTGTTCCCCCCGCCCCTTGACGGGAGGGCAAAGGGAGGGGGGTCTGAAGCTTCTCGGTGGACGCACGCCGCCACCCATTGCCGCAGTAAACCTTGCTTAAACCCGCCAACTCGCTAAGAAGAGCAAGATCACGGCTTGCCCGGGGAGGGGAAGGGGCACTAGAATAGCGGAAAGACGCGCCGCCGGCGGTGAACTTTCGCGCTGTTCTGTAAGGAAAGAACCCCGCAATAAGCTGCGGGGCATTGAACGGCAAAACCTTACAGGCCGAAGCGGAGTTGATCCTTATGTTGCAGCTTGATGGAATGCGTTCTCGATTCAGAGAGAACGGCGCACTCAAGGTACGCCGCTACCGAAAGATAGATGCAGCGTCGGGTTCTGTACCCGACGTTGCTGTGGTTATTCCGGGCATAGCACATATGGCCCGCACAAACGACACGCCAATTCGCTGACGGCGGCTTTAGCTTTAATGGTCACAAGCAGTCAAGCCGTTCTACACAAAAAGGAGATAAGGATGGAAAACCCATTTTTGATCGGCGAGCGGATCTACTTACGACCGCTCGCGGAAGCGGACCTCGATCGCTGCCTGCGCTGGATCAATGATCCCGAGATTCTCTTTACCCTGGGCCGGCGCTTCCCGATGAGCCGAACACTCGAACGGGAGTGGCTCGCCAGCCGGTACAAGAGCGAGAATGAGCTTTCCCTGGCGCTCGTCCTAAAAGATGGCGATCGACATATCGGCAACTGCGGGTTCAATGAGATCGATCGCGGCAACCGCCGAGCCGTCTTCGGGATCCTGATCGGGGAGAGTGAGCGCTGGGGGTGCGGCTACGCCCCGGAAGCGGCAAGGCTGCTCCTTCGATTCGGGTTTACTGAACTCAACCTACATCGCATCTCTCTCGAGGTCTACTCGCACAACATGCGGGCGCGGCGCGCTTACGAGAAGGCCGGGTTCGTACACGAGGGGACGATGCGCGAATCCTATTTTCGGAACGGGCGGTACCATGACACCTTGATCATGGGGATCCTAAAATCAGAGTGGAAGGACGATGGTCCCGCGCTTCCAGAGTGACAAAGACTTCCTGTGCATCCCTTGCCGGGGAGATCACGGCCGATTTTAGGCTGGTCTTTCGGGTATCATCACCCAGCATGTCACGCGGGCGGGAACGGACGGCATTCTAAGGGGAAAAGAGGGGAATGATTAAAGCGGTGATTTTCGATTTTGACGGTCTGATCCTGGATACCGAAGTTCCGTGCTTCCGTGCGTGGCAGGAGATCTTCAGGCGGCACAGGTGCGAGCTGACGCTCGATGCCTGGGCGGATTACATCGGGCGTGCGCCGGAGACGTTCAGCCCGTGCGAACTGCTGGAGAAGCTCCTGAAGCGACCGGTAGATCTGGAAAGGTTGAACCAGGAGCAGCTGGCGCATGCGCTTAAACTGATCGCGGCCGAATCTGTCCTGCCCGGGGTTGTGGATCTTCTCGACGGCGCAAAACGTCAAGGATTGAAGCTCGCCGTGGCATCGAGTTCAACGCGGGATTGGGTATGCGGGCACCTGGCCCGCTTCGGGTTGGAGGGTCGGTTCGATTGCATCCGCTGCTCCGACGATGTGGAATACACAAAGCCGGCTGCGGATCTGTATGTGGCTGTACTGGATGCATTGGGACTGCAACCGAGCGAGGTGGCGTTCGCCCTGGAGGACTCGCCGCACGGGGTGACGGCGGCAAAAGCAGCCGGGCTCTTCTGCATTGCGGTCCCGAACGAGTTGACACGAACCCTCTCATTTGATCACGCAGATCTAGTCCTTTCTTCACTGTGCGATACGACATTTGAGGATCTCATGGCCAAGGTCGAGACGGACCGCGGATGCTAAACGGTAGCAGACGGACGGCATAGAAAAGAGCAAACAACCAAGGAGGACGATGAAGATGGGTGAGTCGATCGGCAAGATGTTCATGGAGAAGACGGAATACCGTCATCTCTCCCAGTCGGATCAGAAGAAGGGGCTGGCGCAACCGCCGCTTGAGATCCCTGCTCCATTGGAACAGGTAGGGACGATCGATCTCCCGGCGCCGGAGGAGATCAAGCTCGGCGGCATCCCGCTGCGACAGGTGATCGACGTCCGCAGGAGCCGTCGTGAGTATTCCTCCACTCCGTTGAGCCTTGAGGAGCTGTCGCACCTTCTCTGGTGTACTCAAGGGATCAAGAAGCTCGTCCCGGGGCGGGCGACGCTCCGCACCGTCCCCTCGGCCGGGGCGCGTCATCCACTGGAGACGGCCATTCTCGTCAACAGGGTCTCCGGGCTGGAGCCCGGGCTCTACTGGTTTCCGGCGAGCGAACACCGGCTGGTTAAGCTCGTTGCCGAGCCGGATATCACGGCGCGGATCACCGCAGCCTGCCTCAACCAGCCGTTCGTAGCGACGAGCGCCGCTACGTTCATCTGGATCGCCGACACCTATCGCATGGCATGGCGCTACGGAGAGAGGGGATATCGATACCTTCATTTGGATGCCGGGCACGTCTGTCAGAACCTGTATCTGGCCGCTGAGGCGATCAGTGCGGGGGCGTGCGCGATCGGAGCATTCTCAGATCAGGCGATGAACGAACTTTTGGGGCTGACTAAGAGCGATCGGTTCGTCATCTATATGGCGACGGTCGGAAAGCAGAAATCGGTTTAGGATCGCAAAACGGGTGGGCAAGTCTTGGGGGGTTGAATAAGGGGTCGATGATCGAACGAGCGACATTGCAGAACGTTCAGGGCGAGGTGAAGAGATATTGGGGATACGATACCTTGCTGCCGATGCAGGAGCGCGCGATGGAGTGCGTGCTGCACGGCCGCGACTCGATCGTCATCCTTCCGACAGGGGGAGGCAAGTCGCTCTGCTTCCAGGCCCCGGCAGTGGCAATGCCCGGGATGGCAGTCGTTGTCTCGCCGCTGATCTCCCTGATGAAGGACCAGATCGACTCGTTGACCGAATGCGGAATAGCTGCGGCGCGTATCGACAGCAGCCAATCCCCGCTCGAACGGGAGACTGTTATCGAGCAGATCATCGATCGAGAGCTGAAACTTCTCTACGTGGCACCCGAGCGGCTTATCTCGGACGGGTTCATCCGCTTTCTTCATCGGGTTCCGCTCTCGCTGATCGCCGTTGATGAGGCGCACTGCGTCAGCATGTGGGGACATGACTTCCGACCGGAATACCGGCGGCTCGGACGGTTGAAGACGGAGTTCCCAAACGTGGCGGTGCATGCGTACACCGCCACAGCGACCGAACAGGTGCGCCACGACATCGCGCACCAGCTGCATCTTGCTAATCCCGAGATGCTCATCGGCTCGTTCGATCGCCCAAACCTTGTGTACAGGGTGCGCAGGCGCAGCAACGCTGTAGAACAAGTCTGTGCCGTGCTCGATCGCCATCGGAACGAATCGGCGATCGTCTACTCCATCCGGCGGGCCGATGTGGATCAATTGTGCGTAAAGCTGTCGCAGCGCGGCTATCGGGTCGCCCCATACCATGCGGGGATGTCCCCTGAGGAGCGCAAGAGGAACCAGGATGCGTTCATCGCGGAAGAGGTCGACATCATCGTTGCCACAGTTGCATTCGGGATGGGGATCGATAAGTCGAACGTGCGCGCTGTAATCCACACAGGCATGCCCAAATCGATCGAACACTACCAGCAGGAGAGCGGACGGGCCGGGCGTGACGGGTTGGAAGCCGAGTGCTGCCTGTTCTATTCGGGAGCGGACTACGGAATATGGAGCAGTATTCTGCAAAACGGAGAATCCGTAAAGGCACGGGAGATAGCCCTATCCAAGCTGAACGACATGTACAATTATTGCACCGGTCTTGCCTGCCGGCATCGGGGGCTGATCGTCTATTTTGGTCAGGATCTGACCGGAGAGAGCTGCAATGCATGCGATGTCTGTCTTGAAGAGATCGATTCCATGGACGGGTCCCTGGAAGTCGCACAGAAGATCCTCTCCTGTGTAATCCGACTGGGCGAACGGTTCGGCGCCGACTACACAGCTGCAGTGTTAACCGGCTCCCGCGACCGGCGAATCCTCGCCCGTCAACACGATGCGCTTTCTACCTACGGCCTACTTGCTGATTTCACGAAGAATACCACCCGTGGTTGGATCGAACAGCTCGCCGGCCAGGGTGCGCTGAAAAGGGAGGGAGAGTACAGCGTGTTGTGCGTCACCGAAAAGGGATGGCGCGTGCTGCGCGGTGAAGAAAGGCCAGCGTTGCTCAGCCCGGCGAAGAAGTCGATCGCCGTATCCAAAGGGGCGATCGATGCGTGGGAGGGAGTCGACCGCGGACTGTTCGAGACGCTGCGCGGTCTGCGCAAGAACCTTGCTTCACGCAAGAACCTTCCCGCCTATATCGTGTTCAGCGACGCCGCCCTCCGTGATATGGCGCGGAGGCGTCCGTCCACCCGGGATGCCTTCTTGCAGGTACGCGGTGTAGGGAGGGTGAAGGCCGAGCAATACGCCCCCCTCTTCCTAGATACGATCAGTGAATACAGCCGTGCACACACACTTCCTATGGATGTTCACCCGGGAAGAGGACATCCCGTATAGAATATAGGGACCACCAAACGCCTGCCTGATGAGCGAGGCCTCAGATTGGAGACGAGCGGATTCGAACCGCCAACCCCCTGCGTGCAAGGCAGGTGCTCTCCCAATTAGAGCTACGTCCCCTGTTTACTGCCGGTAGATTATAACGCCCGCCGGTAATCGTTCAAGGCTCTATGTCTGCTAACTACGGCCAGTGGCAGCCCCCTTCATCCCGACATGTTGTTTCTTTTCAAGGACGTCGAGTACAAGACCAGACACTACCATCTATCTTTTTGTAGTTCTCTCTGAATCGAGAACGCATTCCGTCAAACTGCACCATTTGGCGTTCTTGGGGGGTGTAGTAAGTCCCCAATCGGCTACTACACCCCCCGAGACGATAAAAGCTTCTGTTGGGCCTCCGTCCTTGCTCCGAGCCTGCGAGGAGAAGAGGTTGGCGCAACAGCCTGAACAGTCAATAGCCATAGAGCATTACTGATGGCAGGCCTAGCTGCCGGTACCGATACGACAGACAAGCGTTTCTTCCCCGTAATCTTCGCGCGATCATCGCTTGTCCTCTACGATCCACCATGTTTCTTGCGCAAGGCGCATTGCGCCGCAACCATAACCCTTGCTCAGTACTTGCTGCGGATAGAACTTGGAGTATTCATAAGTTTCAGTCTTGACTGAATGTATTGATTGCTGTAAACTATGTCCATGTAACGAAAGGGGTATCCATGAATCGTGACAATGAACGACTCCGCCAGTTCATAGAGAATTTGGCGGATTTGATGGAGGAACGCGGGTTCCCGCACATGGCCGGACGCATAATTGGGGCGTTTCTGATCTGTATGCCTCCCCATTTAGCACAGGAAGAGTTGGCTGAGTTGCTGCAGGCGAGCAAGGGGTCGATCAGCATGTCTACTCAGCTGCTGATGCGGATGAATGTTGTAGAGAGGATCAGCATTCCCGGGCAACGCCGGCACTTCTACCGGTTGCGAGAGAACTTGTGGAAGGGCTTCCACGCCGAACAGATAAAGCACCTCTGCCGGGAAAGGGAGGCTATCCTGGACGGCCTCGCCATACTCGAAGGCGAGCCAGTCGATATGAAACAGCGATTGCTGGAAATGCTGGCCGCTGCAGATTTCGTGCTCGAAGAATGGCCGAGATTGCTTTCTCGATGGGAAACGCAGAAAGACGAATTGATCGACAAGCGATTGACTGAAATGGCCCAGGATGCCAAGGAGAAATGACATGAAGATGCAAATAGGAGTACTGTACCTGATCATAGCCATGCTGCTCGGATGGACCAATCTGGCGCTCGCTCACGAGTTCTCTCCCACCATAGAGCCCTCCCCCGCCATTCACATCCTGGTGGTCGATGGGACCAAGACGTTCTCCTCAACTATACGCGTTGCCGGAATCATCAGTCTGTTGCGGCAAATGGGATCGTTCGAGGTTGCGGTTCATCTGGCCGATATGGAAACGGATTTTGAGGACCCATTGGCAGGCGAGATTCCCCAACAGAATCAAGGTCCATTCGATCTGATCCTGATCCTGCCTCGCGGATTGGATACGAAGATGGATGTCAGCATCTGGCTTGTGAGCGACGGTCTTTACTCGTTGTCGCCGTGCGTCCGTGTCGCCGTGGGGTTGGTCTCCAATGTTGTCGATCAGTTCTTCACCAGCGCCAGCCAGACGATCGATGTGTCCGAAGACCTGTGGCCTGGTTTCCTGTGGGCGGCCTATCTTTCCAAGGGCTGGATCCGATGAACAGACTCATTCGATTTGCCGTCGAGCATCCCATCTGGACGATCGTTGTCACACTTGCGTTGGCAGTGGGCTTTGCCTTCCCCATACAGCACATGACTCATGAGACGGAGTTTACCGAGTTCTTGGATGACGATGATCCGATCATCGTCCTGATGGACGAGGCCGAGGCACGGTACGGCCGGCCGTGGGGGATCATGGTGATGCTGTTCAACGAGGACGGCGTCTTCAACGACACGACCCTGGGCAAGATCGAGCGGATGAGCGACGAGATCGACGCCATCCCGGGGATTAAGAGTGTGACCACGCCGCTCAACTCCCAGACTATTGTGGGGACCAAAATGGCGATCAGCGTCCGCAAGGCAGCGCCCGGCGGTGTTGCGCCCAGGTCTGCCGAGGATATGGAGATCTTTCGCACCCGCGTTCTGGGGGATGAGAACCTGGTTGGCGGCGTCATTAGCGCCGACGGGCGGGCCGCGCTGATTAATATCGAACTCGAAGTCGGCGCCGACGAGCATGCGTTGACACCACAGATCATCTCCATCGTGGATGCCAATCGTGGCGACGGCGATGTACTTCATATTTATGGTGATGCTTACTTCGACGCACTGATGGCAGAAGAGATGTCGTCCGACACGGTGTTCCTCTTCCCGCTGGCGATCCTGGTGATGGTTGTTCTACTGTTCGCGAGTTTCTTGACGATCCGCGGAATTCTCCTTCCCATCGCTATCGTTCTCTTGTCGGTCATCATGGCAATGGGATCTATGGTCTTGCTAGGGTACCCGATGACGATGGTCTCGTTCATTGCGCCGGTCCTCCTCCTGGCGATCGGGATCGCAGACGCGATCCACGTGCTCAACCGCTACAACGAAGAGATTGCCAAGGACCTGCCGAAGCGCGATGCGATCCTCAACACGATGCAGGTGATGAAAGGACCGGTAGTGATGACGTCACTGACTACGGCCGCCGGCTTCCTGTCTCTGCTGACTGCATTCTTGCTGCCGCAACGGCAGTTCGGTGTGATCACGGCGATCGGCGTGCTGGCGGCGATGCTCTTCTCGCTCGTACTGATTCCCGCAGTGATGTCTCTGCTCAAGAAGCCGCGGGTTCGCGATCTAAGCAAGGGGCTGCGTCCGCTGACCCGGATCCTTGTAAGGTTCGAGAAGGTAATCATCGGACACCGAAAGACGGTGTTGATAGTCGCGCTGATCATCTTCGGCGTGATGCTTGCCGGAATCCCCGGGGTTCGCGTGGAAACCTCCAACGAGGAGTTCTTGGGCCGTGATCATCCTGCAATCCGCATACTCACCTTTGTCGACGAACACTTTTCGGGAGGGATGCCGATATCAGTAGAATTCGATACAGGCCGCCGCAACGGGCTTCAGGATCCGGCAGTGCTGAACGCGATGCTCGACCTCGAAGAGTTTCTGCTCGACAACGGCGTCAGAAAGACGTTCTCGCTGGCCAGGCTCGTCCGGCAGATGAATCAGAAGTTTAATGCCGACGATCCGGCGTTCCATGTGATCCCGGACGATCAGAGGATGGTGGCTCAGCTGCTGCTGCTCTTCTCGATGCAGGGCGGAACCCTCGGAGATATGGCCCTGGGGGACTTTTCCGCAGGGACTGTAGCCGGCCTGTACACGATGGACTCCTCGGAGGACGTGTCTAATCTGGCCGGCGCTGTACAGGAGTATCTGGACGAGCATTTCCCCGAAGGTGGCGGTATGCAGGTGCGAATGATCGGTGCGACTACGTTGACGGACCGGCTCTTCACCCAGATGGCACAGAGCCAACTGATCGGCTTGGCGACGACGATTGTTGTGGTCACGATCCTGGTCATGCTCCTGATGGGTTCCGTGGTCGCCGGACTCATCGCCGCGATTCCGCTCATCCTGACGGTAACGTTCAGCATGGGGGTAATGGCATACACAGGGCAGCCGCTCGACATCATGACCCTAATGGTTTCAGTGGTTGCGGTGGGGATCGGTGTCGATTACTCGATTCACTTCATCTCCCGCTTCCGCAGTGAGTACCGGAAGGATCGAAACGCCGAGCGATCCCTGCAAGCGACGATTCAAACAACCGGAAGGGGCATCACCTACAATGCCCTGACCGTGGCACTCGGGTTCTTTATCCTCATCTTCGCCTCGTTCAAGGGAATCCAAACATTCGGGTGGCAGATCGCCCTGACCATGGTTGTAAGCGCATTATCGACCATTTCCATCATTCCGGCGATCCTTCTGCTATGGCAACCAAAGTTCTTGTCAAAGCTTCCATGGAAGCGCGAATCTTGAGAAGCGGCGATTGAAACCAAAAGGACTTGTCTAAAGGAGGCAAGAAATGTTTAAAAACATCGTAAAACTCGGATTGACCCTCGTCATCGTGGTACTGCTCGGATTGACGGTTGTCGCCCAAACTGCGGACGAAATCCTGGATATGGTGGAGGCCAAGGCCGATCTGCTGGCTGAAGGTGGCATGATCTCCATCATCCGCTTTGACAACGTCTTCAGCGACGGAACCACTGGATCCAATCTGTTCGGATCGCTCACCATCTCCAACTACTCGATCACCTACTTCATCGAACCGCTATGTATCTCTGGCGCCATCTTTCTGACGCACGAATTCGATGATGATGATGCGAGGTTGTGGTTGTATCTGCCGATGCTCGGAGTTCCAAAGGAGCTTGTTTCCGAGGAAGAACGCGGAGGCCGCTTTGCCGGAAGCGCGCTGTCCTACGCGGATCTCGGCGATCGCGAGGGCCGCGCCGACTATGACACTGTGCTCCTCAGAGAAGAGGAGATCACCATTGACGCCCGCGTACGCACGGCCTACGTCATCGAATCGATTGCCAAGCCGGGCACTGATGTCGATAATCCTCGGTCGATCATGTGGGTCGATACTGAATTCCTCATCATGCTGAAGGTCGAGTCATATAACGACCTCGACAACCTGGCTACCAGTATGGAGGTTCTCGTACTGGGAGAATTCGAAGACAGGCTGGTAGCCACCGAGATGCTGGCCACAAACCACTTGGACGGCAGCACCACCATGATCACGATTCTCGAACAGCGTCGGCCGGATGTGGAAATCGCCGACGAGATCTTTGCACCCGAGAACCTGACAACCTTTGACCCGGAGATTTGGGGCTTCTAGCCGACCCACTTCACCTCAGCGAGGTGGCTCTCAGCGCGGCGGCTCGGCCGCAAAGACGGGCCGCCTCTTCCTTCTTCGGCTGGTGTGCGTTCTACCGTAAGCATTCCGTAAGGCTCTATTCGCATTAGCTGTTGGCGGGTATGAGTCGAGAGCCTCCTACCTCAGTGAGGAACCAAGTTTGAGGAGTTTTCGCATTGGTATTCTTGTCTAACCAGCGATACCAGCCGAGATAGTTCGGCAGGTACTTCGTTGCCACACCATTAAACCGTCGTATCCATGTCTTCAGACGACTGTGATAGGCGTTGACATTCTGGGTGTGAAAAACCTTCTCTACAACGTGAATGCCGGTACTAAGATTTACCGTCTTTGTGGACCACGCCTGTGTCAGCTGCAAATGCTTTGTACACGGAATGACCGGCAGAGCACAGCAATGTATCTTCAGTAAGTGCAGGCTGGAGCACGTTCACTAATGTATCCCTGGAGAACGTAGGCAGGACATGATTTACTGTTGCTCCAGCACGGTCACGTGCAACCAGAACACATACTTATTCCCTGTCACGGCCAGGTTTGGTCGCTGTCCCTCCGCGTTTGCGTGGGCGGCGTTGAAGATTTTTCTCTCCTTTA
>JAJOKK010000140.1 GCA_021129875.1 Candidatus Bipolaricaulota bacterium | reverse complement strand
TACTGGCCAGAATCTTCTCTCCGAGTGCCATGAGCGCCGATCTACTCTCGTTACCACCAACCTGGCATTCTCTGAATGGGTCGAGGTGTTGAGAGATGAGAAGCTGACCACGGCGTTACTCGATCGCCTCACTCATCGAGCGCACATCATGACCACGCAAGGGCCTTCATACCGAATGCGTGCTCGAAGGAGCGAGCAATGAGATCTCTCCTTAAATGTCAATCTCAAAAAAACTGGATTTGAGGGTGTACTTCAAAGTACACTGCGGTCGCTGGGGTGGCTCAATTACTAAACGTCAAACGGCTCAAAAACCAAACGTTGCCAACACCGGTGCCGCCAGCGGGAACGTAGTGGTGTAATGCACCTCGCATGCTTGTGCACTCGCACGAACGCTCTTCCCCTCAATCATCATCTCGGCAAAAACTGGCCACTTCTCCTTATGCCGTAGACCAGCCAAGGGTGTACCGCTAAGAGCGTTGAATGTGCGTCTGCAGTTACGGCAACGAAACCGCGACCGGCTACAGCCGCTCGAGGAGCTCGAACGCCGCTCGCAGGTGGGGAATGGTGATCGATCCTCCGACAACGAGTGCGATTGCTAGTGTCTCTTCGATCTCCGCCCGGCTCGCTCCTTCCTCATGCGCTCGTACGAGGTGGTAGGTGATGCAGTCGTCACACCGCAGCACGGTGGAGGCAACAAGTCCAAGGAGTTCTTTCTGCTTTGCCGGGATCGCTCCCGTAGCGGGTCCCTCCTTGTACACGGCCCTGTCGAGCGCGAGGAATCGCTTGATGGATAGGTTCGCCCGCTCAAGGAGAAGGGCGTTCGCGCGACCCCGCCTGGCAAAGAACTCCTCCGTAGGCTTTTGCACCGTTGCTGCTCGCAGGCAGCTTTCCGCTACGGAGAGGATGCGGCGGGCTTCTGCATAGGTGAGGCGTTCCAGCGCTGCTTCATAGGTGAGCCACTTTCCATCGCGGTGTTCGTGGGAGATAACGATTTCCTCGCTCGCTGCGCGTCCGAGGAAGTAGACGACCTGTTTAACGATCGTCCTTCCGTCACGTGTGAACGAATAGCCACTGATCTCACGAAAAGCAGGGGTCTGGTCAATCGAACTTATCCCTGTCTCCTCGCGCACTTCTCGGTGAGCTGTATCGAGCTCCTGCTCTCCATGATCAATCTGCCCTTTGGGGAACCCCCAGTGACCGCCGATACGATGACAAAGGAGGAGGTAGCGCCTCTCCCCCTCCTCCGTGCGATAGAGGATAAACCCGGCCGATCGCTCTTCAGGCTCCTGCTGCTCAGGCGATGTCAATTTCACGGTCGTTGCGGTCGAAGCAACGGGGGTTCAGGCAGAGGCTCCGCAGCTCGCGGATGAGAACACGGAACGACTCGGGAAGCCCGGGTTGTGGGAACTCCTCTCCCTTCAAGATCGCTTTGTATAGCTGGATCCTTCCGCGGGTGTCGTCCGACTTCAGGGTGAGCATCTCCTGCAAGAGTGCGGAGGCACCATAGGCTTCGATCGCCCATACCTCCATCTCCCCCAACCTCTGCCCGCCGAACTGCGCTTTTCCCCCCAATGGCTGCTGAGTGATCAGCGCATACGGGCCGGTCGAACGAGCATGAATCTTCTCGTCGGCGATGTGCTCGAGTTTCAGGATGTACATGCACCCGACCGTGATCGGACGGCCGAACGGCTTGCCGGTCCGCCCATCACGCAGGACCACCTTACCATCGTGGTTATCGCCGTCGGCAAGGCCGGCCTTCTTCCGCTCTTCGTGCAGTTCGTCCATGATCTCGTCTTCCTTAGCGCTGTCGAAGATCGGGGTCGCCACGAACTCACCCTTAAGTTGAGCGAGCCAACCAAGGTTCGCTTCGAAGATTTGCCCTAGGTTCATCCGCGAAGGGACACCCATCGGGTTAAGGATCACGTCGACTGGCGTGCCATCAGGAAGGAACGGCATCTCCTCTGTCGGCAAGATGATCGAGATCACCCCTTTGTTCCCGTGCCGGCCGGCAAGCTTGTCCCCTACGGAGATCTTCTTGCGCTGCGCGACAAAGACTTTCACCAGCTCGTTCACACCTGCATCCAGTTCGTCCCCTTGGTCGCGAGAGAACTTCTTTACCTTGATCACCTTGGCCGCTCCAGAGACGGAGACCATCCGCAGCGACGTGTTCTTCACGTTGCGGGCCCGTTCGCCAAAGATGGAGCGGAAGATCTTCTCCTCGGGGGTCGGTTCGGATTCCCCGCGCGGCGTAATCTTCCCCACTAGGATGTCGCCGGTATGAACAACCGTCCCCACACGGACAATCCCATCTTCATCCAGGTTCTTCAGGTCCTCCTTGGAGATGTTGGGGATATCCGCGGTGATCTCCTCGGGGCCGAGTTTCGTCTCTTCGGCCTTCACCTCGAACTGTTCGATATGAATAGAATCGAGCAGGTCATCCCGGACCAACCGCTCGCTGATGACGATCGCATCCTGGTAGTTGTACCCATCAAACGGCATGATCGCCACCAGGAGGTTGCGCCCGAGGGAGAGTTCCCCCAAGTCACTCGACGGCCCGTCGGCAAGGAGGTCCCCTTTCTTCACCGTGATCCCTTCATCGACGACTGGGCGCTGGTGGAGAATAGTATCCTGGTTCGATCGTTCGAAATTGATCAGGGGGTAGAGTTCCTTCTTGCGCCCTTTTTGCACCAGTATCCCGCGTGCATCGACCTGCTTCACCACCCCATCCATGCCACTTAATAGGAGCGTGCCCGAATCGATCACCGCTTGACGCTCCATCCCGGTCCCAACGATCGGGGCCTCCGGGCGGACGAGGGGGACCGATTGGCGCTGCATGTTCGCCCCCATCAGCGCACGATTCGAATCATCGTGCTCAAGGAACGGGATCAACGCTGAGGAGATCCCCACCAGCGCTTTAGGAGAGATCCCGATGAAGTCGACCTCCTTCGGCAGTACAAGGTGAACGTCCTCGCGCCCGGTGCGCACCTCCACCCGCTCCCCCAGGATGCGGCCGTTCTTTTCCACCGGCGTTGTCGCCGGGGTGATTTTGTACTCCTCTTCCTCGTCGGCCATCAGATAGACGATCTCATCGGTGACCTTCCCCTTCACCACTTTGCGGTAGGGGGCGACTAAGAACCCATGTTCATTCACCTTGGAGTAGCAGGCGAGCGAGGTGATCAGCCCAATGTTCTGCCCTTCAGGGGTCTCGATCGGGCAGATACGCGCATAGTGAGAAGAGTGCACGTCACGCACCTCGATCTTCGCGCGCCGCTTGGTCAACCCCCCGCCTAGAGCGCTCATCCGCCGCTTATGGGTCAGCTCGGTCAGCGGGTTCGTCTGCTCAAGAAACTGTGAGAAACGCCCGGTGTAGAAGAGTTGATTGATCGCCCCTTGCACTGTCCGTGTGGAGATGAGCCGCCGTATCGTGTCCTTTTCGTCAAGGGCGTACTTCGAGAGCTTGTCCCGCGCAATCCTTGCCATTCGTACCAACCCGGTCCGGAGCGCGTTCTCGGCCAGCTCGCCCGGAAGCTTGACCCGCTTATTCGCCAGGTGGTCTTTCTCGTCAGCGAGAGCGGGATCCCGTACTACCGCAAGAAGGTGCTTGACCGTTCGCACGATGTCTGCCAGGTAGAGGACGGGCTGTTTCAACTCCAACCCCAGCTTGCGGTTGATCTTGAACCGCCCCACCTCGGAGAGGTGGTAGCTCGTCGGATGGAAGTACAGATTCTCCAGGTACTCCCCCATCTGAGCGGGCGAGGAGCGATCGGATGGACGCAACCGCTGATAGACAGCGCGTAGGGCTTCCTCCTGAGTCGCGATCTGGTCCTCTTCCAGAGTCTTCTGGATATACGGATCGACGAACTTGATCGAGGCGAGGTCGGCCGCGACCAGTTTAGGCAGGTGCGTCTTCTGCATCTCTTCCCCCGCCGCTAAGATGATCTTCTCATCCTTTGTTATCGCCACGGCGGCCCGGCGTCCGACCTGCTCCTCAAGCGTCTCAACGGTGACCGGAGAGATCTCGTCGCTGTAGTAGGAACGGATCTTTGCCTCGTCAAATCCCAGCGCTTTCAGCAGAACCGTCGCCAGGACCTTCCCCTTGCGGTCGAGGTTAGCTCTGAGCAGCCCCCGCTTAGTATCGAGGATGATCTCCAGCCACGCCCCCAGCTCGGGGAGGATATGCCCCTTGTACTCGTTCTTATCCTCCCGCGTAAAGTAGGCGCCCGGGGAGCGGCTCAGCTCGTTAACAAGAGTGTTCTCCGAACCGTTGATGATCAACGTCCCACGGCTGGTCATCATCGGGAAGTCCCCGATGTATAGTTCCGACTCCTGCAGTAGTTTCCCTTCCTGAAGGAGTCGAACTATCACCCGCAGCGGGCGCGAGTATGTAAGGTCCTTATCCTTGCACTCCCGTTCCGAATTCCTTGCCTCGCCCAGATACGGGTCGCTGAACTCAAGCGACAGCCCGTCCTTGCCGCGCCCTTTAATCGGCGAGATAGCGGCGAATGCACGCCCTATTCCATCCTCCACGAACCTGCGAAAGGATGCTCTCACATCTTCCAGCAGGTAGGGCGGAGGGAGGATCTCTGTGATCCGTCCGTAGGACCTCCGTTCTCTATGCCGCATTATCCCCCCTTTCTAATAAAACGCTCTGCCTTAAGGCATCCAAAGAGCCTTAAGGCAGACCGCTACATAAACAAATTAATTCGCACCGTCTGAAGCTATTGTTGAAGTTCAACCTCGGCACCGGCCGCTTCGAGCTTCTCCTTAAGGGTTGCCGCTTCATCCGGCCCCACGTTATCCTTGATCATCGCGGGGAGCTTGTCAACGAGCTCTTTGCAATCTTTCAGACCCTTGCCGGTAATCTCCTTGATCTCCTTGATCACCTGGATCTTCTTCTGCCCTGCGCTGGTGAGAACGACTTTGTATTCTTCCACCGCTGCCGCACTCTCGTCGCCCCCGCCGGGCGCCGCAACTGCAACCGGAGCCGCCATTGCAGCAGAGACGTTGAACCGCTCCTCGATCATCTCGACCAGATCAGCCAAGTCTTTCACGGTCATTGTCTCAATCGCTTCTAAGATCTCTGTCTTGCCCAATTGTTGCCTCCTTATTCCTGTTTCTCGCGTTGTTTTGCCACTTCACTCAACACCACAGCCAGCTCACGGACCTTCGCTTGAAGGACTATCGCTAAAGCGCGCAGCGGACTCTGTAAGACCATTGCTAGCTTCGACAGCATCTCTTCCCGCGAAAGAAGGGTCGCATAGCGCTTCACTTCCTCTTCTATCACCAGCGAACCCTCAAACAATCCGCCTTTTGGGGCGTACCGGGGAGAGTATTCCTTGCGGCATTCTTCAGAAAGTTTGAATGTCTGTACCGGATCGTCGTACCCGATCGCCACGCCTATCGGACCAACAAACAGGTCGGCAAGCCCATCCAAGCCGGCCTCCCTCGCGGCGATCTGCGCCAGCGTATCCTTCACTACCCGGTACTCCAACCCCTGTTTAGTGAACCTCTCTCGCAGCTTCACCATCTCATCAGCGGTAAGCCCGCGATAGTCGGCGAGAACCAACGAAGCAGCCTTTTCGAACCGCTCTTTCAGATAAGCCACTTCCTCTATCTTTACTTGCGTCGGCATCTCTTGCTCCTAGTTCGCTTGCTCTGTAACCGCCATGATCTCACTGAGATCAAGTTCGAGTCCAGGCCCCATGGTGGAGGCGATGCTCACCTTCGTGATGTAGTTTCCCTTCACGCCCTCTTCCGGACGGTGCTCGCCTACGCTGCGGATGATCGTAGTGAGGTTCTCCTTCAGCGAGCCTTCTTCGAAGGAGGCCTTGCCGAAGATTGAGTGAATCAGCCCTTGGCGGTCGCTGCGGAATTCCACCATCCCCTTCTTCAATTCGGCGATGATCTTCCCCACATCCCTTGTGACCGTCCCTGTCTTGGGGCTGGGCATCAGGCCACGCGGCCCAAGGATCTTTCCCAGTTTCCCGACAACAGACATCATGTCCGGGGTGGCGACGACCTTGTCGAACTCCAGCCAGCCGTCCTTGATCTTCTTTGCTATGTCCTCCCCCCCAACATAATCGGCCCCAGCCTCCGTTGCCTCGACCTGGTTCGCCCCTTTGGCAAAGGCGAGGATACGCACCGTCTTCCCCGTACCGTGAGGAAGGCTGCACGTCCCGCGCACGGTGACCTGGCTTGCCTTGATCCCCAGGTTGAATATGATCTCAGCCGTCTCATCGAACGACGTTGTGGCCGATTTTTTCAGCGTTGCGATCGCCTCATCAAAGCCGAACACTCGCTGCGATCCGACCAGGGTCTCGATATTCTGATAGCGCTTACTCCGTTTCACTTCTCGATCACCTCGACACCCATGTTCCTCGCCGTCCCCTTGATGATCTCGATCGCTGATTCCAACTTATAGGTGTTCAGATCAGGGATCTTTCGCTCAGCGATCCTTTTCACCTGCTCCATTGTGATCTTAGCGACCTTCATCCGGTTCGGTTCAGCAGACCCTGATTGTACCCCTGCGGCCATCTTAATCAATTCCGCAGCCGGAGGCTGTTTGAGGATGAAACTGAACGATCGGTCCATGTAGACCGAGATTACGACCGGGATGACCACCCCTGGTGTCTCATCCTTGGTCGCTCCATTGAACTTCTTGCAGAAGTCCATAATGTTCAGTTTATGTTCCCCAAGAGCCGGGCCGACCGGAGGGGCGGGCGTTGCCTGTCCTGCCGGGATCTGAAGATTGATCTTTGCAATCGCGTTCTTCGGCATTCTACCTCCTACCTTAACCTACAGCTTTTCAATCCCGTCAAACCCAAGGCGAACCGGGGTTTCACGGCCGAAGATCTTGACCATCACGGTCACTTCTTCGGCATCCTTGTCGATCTCCTTTACCTCACCAGTGAAATCGGCGAACGGTCCTTCCACGATTTCCACTACCTCGCCGACGGAGAAATCGACCTCAATTTTCGGCTCGCCCAAGGCGATCGGAATCTCCAACAGCCCGGTCTTGCGCTTGATCAGCTTCATCTCCGGACCTTCGATCGGGACCGGTTTAAACCGGGAGCCGACGTACCGGATCGCGCCACGCACTCCGCTGATCAGTTCCATCATCTCTTCAATATCGAGACCGAGGCGACCGAAGACATACCCAGGGAAGAGCCGGCGCTTCTCGATCCGTTGGATCGTGATCACCCGCTTGTTCTTGTACTCTTTCACCTTGAGCAGGCCGGAGGCGCGGCTGTTGATCTGATCCGCAACCTCGATCAGGTCTCCCTGTTTAAGGGCCGCCCCCTTGCGCACCTTCCCCAGATACTTCTCCGGGATCAGTCGCGTTTTTGTCTTCCCGTCGGCATACTCGAACGTGATCTTCCGCACCTTATCTTTGGCGACGATCTTCCCTTTGTTCGCAACAACAAACTTCTCATCGCCGTCCGCTGTGAGTGGGACCCCGTTTCTTATCTTCTCCCCCACGCGGATGTCCCGACGGATCCTCTTATCGGCCGGGACGAGGTAATCCTCCTCATTCCTATTGGTCATCTCAACGATCACCCGTTGATAGAGTTCCACCTCAAAGACCTGCGCATCATCATCAAGATGCCGCGGCGCCTTACGGGCGATCACCTCGCCGCGTCCGATCCGCTCATTAGGATTGGCGATCAGATCGTATTCATACGGGACCCGATATTCAGTCCCTGCACCACGGCGGCTGCGCGATGTGATAACCTCTTCCACTGGAACAAGGAAGAAGGTCTCCTCTTCGCCAACATGGAAGAGCTCAAACCTCTTTTCCCATCCCCGTTTCCTGACCCGCTCGTTCAGGTCTTCCTTAACCTTCAGCTCAGAACCAGCATAGGTCTGGATCGCATACCACTTCTTCATTCGCATAATTCTGAGGGTTACAGTTGAACGAAAAACCTGAGGAACCCCGTGAGGATCATATCCACGCCCCAGATATAGACCGTCAAGATGACGACTAGGAGCAGAATAAGACCGGTAAGAGATATGACCTCACTGCGTGTCGGCCAACTCACCCGGTCTACCTCGCCGCGGACCCCTTTTAAGAAGTTCGTGATCCTCTCAAGCATCCTTTTAGCTCTCCTTTTTAGCCTGCATTAATGTAACAGGCCCGGGAGGAATTGAACCCCCAGCCTTCCGATTTGGAGTCGGACGCTCTGCCAATTGAGCTACGGGCCTAACTAACTCATTCAAGGCCTAGCAGGCTAGACCTCCTTATGCACAATATGTCCTTGGCACCACTTACAGTACTTGTTAAGTCGGAGCTTCTCGCGCACGTTCAGCTTGTTCCGCTTTGTGTGGTAATTCCGCCGTCCGCACTCACCGCAGGCGAGGGTGACAAGGATCACCGCTTCTCCTTTTTTGGCCATGGAAAGTCCCTTTACTCGAGGATCTTGGTTACAACGCCGGCGCCGACAGTACGGCCGCCCTCGCGGATCGCAAACCTGAGCCCAACGTCCATCGCGATGTGATGGATCAGCTCGCCGATGATCTTCACGTTATCACCAGGCATCACCATCTCCACCCCTTCGGGGAGGCGGGCAATGCCAGTGACGTCCGTCGTACGGAAGAAGAACTGAGGCTTGTATCCATCGAAGAACGGGGTATGACGTCCCCCTTCGTCCTTGCTAAGGATATACGCCTCACCTTCGAACCTGGTGTGAGGGGTAATCGTCTTTGGAGTGGCGATCACCTGTCCTCGCTCGATCGTGTCTTTATCGATCCCGCGCAGGAGGATTCCAACATTGTCGCCAGCGATCGCGTAATCGAGTATCTTGTTGAACATCTCCAGGCTCGTGGCGACGCTCTTCTCAACATCGTCGCGAATCCCAACGATCTCTATCTCCATCCCCGGGGTGATCTTCCCGCGTTCGACACGCCCGGTGGCGACCGTTCCGCGCCCCTTGATCGAAAAGATGTCCTCGATCGGCATCAGGAAGGGTTTATCCTCCTCGCGGTCCGGAAGTGGGATGTATTCATCGACCGCGGCCATCAGATCGACCACCGATTTCCACTCTTCGGCATTCGGGTCCCCGCTGTTCATCGCGGCAAGGGCCGATCCGCGGATGATCGGGATCTCGTCTCCGGGGAACTCATACTCGGAGAGGAGTTCGCGGATCTCCATCTCGACGAGGTCGATCAGCTCAGGATCATCGACCTGGTCCACCTTGTTCAGGTAGACGACCATCGCCGGCACGTTCACCTGTTTGGCGAGGAGCACGTGTTCGCGCGTCTGCGGCATCGGGCCGTCCGAGGCGGCGACAACGAGGATCGCCCCATCCATCTGCGCGGCCCCGGTGATCATGTTCTTGATGTAGTCCGCATGACCCGGGCAGTCGATATGTGCATAGTGCCGGTGATCCGTTTGGTACTCGACATGCCGCACGTTGATCGTAATTCCCCTCGCCTTCTCTTCAGGGGCGTTATCGATATCCTCAAAGGCCATCGCTTTTGCTTTTCCCTGTGCGGCGAGAGTCTTGGTGATCGCCGAGGTCAGCGTTGTCTTCCCATGATCGATATGCCCGATCGTTCCAATGTTCAAGTGAGGTTTATCCCTCACAAACTGCTCTTTTGCCATACCTTGCCTACCTCCTTAACTGTCGTAAGATCCTGGATAACCGGCATAAGAATCAGCCCGCTTCCCTACGCAAGAGCCCGCGATCGGAGTCGAACCGATGACCTCCCCCTTACCAAGGGGGTGCTCTACCGCCTGAGCTACACGGGCGTTCCGGTTGCCCGGCAGACCCCGGTTGAGCAAAGTGTACCCGCAAACCCCAAGATTTGCCAAATGGAGGGGGAGGGATTCGAACCCCCGTAGGCATCCGCCAACGGATTTACAGTCCGCCCCGTTTGGCCGCTTCGGTACCCCTCCAAACCAAAAACCCAGAGCCAGCGGCCAGAATCGAACTGGCAACCTACTGATTACAAATCAGTTGCTCTGCCGATTGAGCTACGCTGGCACACCGAATCTAAAACGATTAAGGATTTATTCTAACCAAGTGAAGCGGCCCTGTCAAGGACAGATTGCAGCCACATTCCGTCACAAAAAACCGGCATCTTTTCAGCGTGCAGTGGAAGTTAAGCTGTATCCTTCTGCGCCTCCGCGCCAGCTGTTGCGTAAGCCCGTTCTGCTGCTCGTCTTCAATCTCGGTTGCTGAGGGAGGCCTAGCGCTGCCCTTTACCCGTAACTGCGACTGGACAATCCACTCCCCGCACGCTACCATGGGTGCATGAAAACACAACACAAGATCAAGCGGCAGCTGACACAGCCTGAATCGATCACCGTCATCCGACGGATACTGGAGAACAACCCGACATTGTCGCGTACCGAGATCTCCAAGCAGGTTTGCGAACATTTCTCCTTCTACGATGCCCTTAATAGACCGCAGT
>JAJOKK010000235.1:2636-10710 GCA_021129875.1 Candidatus Bipolaricaulota bacterium | reverse complement strand
AACCCACCAAACCCCACGAACCCACCAAACCCCACGAACCCAACGAACCCAACAAACTCAACAATTCTCCCAGCCTGCCTCGGCAAGGATCTGATCTATCGCCTCGCTGAGATCGGCGGCGGACAGGTCTGGTTCGACTGCGTAGAGTCGATCGCTTCCGCCGAAGCCGGTCGCTACAAGGACCGTGCGGCAGCCTGCCCGTTGGCCGGCGAGGATGTCGCCGGTGGAGTCCCCGACTAGATAAGAGCATGTAAGGTCAATCCCGTGCTCGTCCCGTGCCCGTTCGAGCATCCCGATCCCGGGCTTGCGCCATGAGCAGTCACGGAGCGGATCAGTGCCTGTCTCCGCGGCGAATGCCTTGGGGTGGTGCGGGCAGTAGTAGATCGCATCGAGATGCGCATTATGTGCGGCAAGCTCGCGTTGCATGCGGGCGTGGATCTTCTCGAGGTCGGCGATGGTGAGGTGTCCCATGGCGACCCCGCCCTGGTTGGTGACTACGATCACCGGGATTTTCGCGGTGTTCAGCCGGGCGATAGCTTCTGCTGCCCCGGGGACGAGACGAAGGTCGTCGGCCCTATTCAGATATCCGTTCTGCTCGACGATCACCCCGTCGCGATCGAGGAATACGGCGCATCGCTTCATCGCCAGGTTAGCGGACAACGATGCTCACCATCTTCTCCGGGATGGCGATCACCTTGATGATCTCCTTCCCCTCGATCCGTTTTTCGACTTCGGGCGAGGCGAGCACGGCCGCTTCGAGTGCTTTGGGATCAGCGTTGGTCGCTCTTGCCACTCTGATCCGCGCGCGTACCTTTCCGTTTATCTGCACCGGAACTTCAATCGTCTCCTCCGCGAGCGCGCTTGCGTTGAACGTCGGCCAGGCTTGTTCGAGGATCGAATCTGTATGCCCAATGCGTTGCCACAGTTCTTCGCAGATGAACGGGGTGAACGGCGATAGGATGAGCACTAACGCGTCCACGGCTTGACGAAGCAACGCGGCATCGACTTCGTCTCCCGCGATATACGCTGATAGTTCGTTGAACAGCTCCATGATTGCGGCGACAGCGGTATTGAAGCTGAATCGATCTTCGATGTCTTCTGATACCTTCTTGATGGTGCGGTGTACGCGCCGCCACAAGGCCGCTCCATCTCCGGCTAAGGGACCGGAATCTACCGTGGCATCAACATCGGCCAGGCGATCGACATTGGTAATGATCAGATTCCACAGCCGATTCAGGAATCGAAATGCGCCGCGAATGCCTTCTTCAGACCACTCGATGTCGCGATCCGGTGGCCCCATGAACATGGTGTATAGACGCTCGGTGTCAGCGCCGTACTGATCGATGATCTTTGCCGGATTGACGACGTTCTTCTTCGATTTGGACATCGAGAAGTAGTCGGTCTCTACCTCCTTACCGCAACGGGGACAGGCGCTGTCTTTCACTTCGTGCGGGAAGAGCCAGCCATGCTCGGAACATCGATAGGCAGTATGGCAGACCATGCCCTGCGTAAACAGTCGCGCAAACGGCTCGTCGAAGCCGAGATGCCCCATGTTGCAAAGGGCTTTTGTGATGAACCGTGCGTAGAGCAGATGCAGGATGGCATGCTCGACGCCGCCCACATACTGGTCGACGGGCAGCCAATGATCGACATCGTCACGATCGAATACCTTGTCGGCGTCTTGCGAATTGATGAACCGCAAGAAATACCAGGATGAATCCACAAACGTGTCCATTGTATCCGTGTCTCTCCGCGCCGGGCCGGCACACGTAGGGCATACAGTGTCAACGAATCCTGGAATGTCGCCCAGTCCCATCTTGCCGATGAACTCTACCTCCGGCAATTTTACAGGAAGCTCCGCGTCCGGGACCGGCGCCATGCCGCACTGGTCGCAGTAGATAATGGGGATGGGAGCGCCCCAATAACGCTGCCGCGAGATCAGCCAATCATGGAGGCGGAAGTTCACGGTCGCTCTGCCGATCCCTTTCTCTTCAAGCCATTCTGATACCTCGAGCTTGGCGCGATCGCCCGGCGTGCCTGTAAATTGACCCGAGTTGACCATGGATCCATATTCAGCGTGACACAGCAACTCGCTGTAGCCTTCGATGTTGTGGAGGATCTCCATGGCCGTTCTGGCTGTGAAGCCAGATCCCGTCAGCAAGGCAGATCGCAAGACAATCTCACGGTCGGACTGCACCGAGTCTAATTCGATTACGTCATCCGGAAAGATGAACGCGAACCTTGCCCCGACGATGGTTGCATAGCTGTTCGGTGCCAGATTCGACTGAATCGCATCGATACCGGCATCAAGGTCGGCACGTGTGGGCAAGACCAGCACTCCAGCATCGGATCGGTGATATGGGAGATCGATGGCGTCCAGCGCCGCTGCCATTCCGCTCCCCATGGCCGCCGTTGGGACAAACGCCTTGGCACGATCGTCGATTCGATCGATGACCGGAATGATAGGCAGCCCAAACTTGAGCGCGAATGCATAATCGCGCTCATCATGAGCAGGAACGGCCATGATCGCCCCGGTGCCGTACGTCATCAAGACATAGTCGGCAATCCAAACCGGCGCTTTCTCGCCATTCGCCGGATTGACGGCATAGCCGCCGGTGAACACACCGGTCTTCTCGCGATCAGTGGACATCCGCTCGATTGCGCTGGCGCGGGCGGCCATGTCCTGATACTCAGCGATGGCATCACGCTGTTCTTCTGTGGTCAGTTTGTCGACCAGCGGATGCTCAGGGGCGAGCACCATGAACGTGGCCCCCCATAAGGTATCCGGTCGTGTGGTGAATACGGTGATCGGATCATCGGCTGTCGTAGTGAATACGACTTTTGCGCCTTCGGAGCGCCCAATCCAGTTCTCCTGCATCTTGATAACGTTGTCCGGCCATTTCTCCAGCTTGTCAAGATCATCGAGCAGCTGTTGCGCAAAATCGGTGATCTTGAAGAACCACTGCTTCAGATCGCGTGGCTGCGGCGGCGTACCGCAGCGTTCGCACGCACCGCCCACGACCTGTTCGTTGGCCAACACAGTGTCGCAAGTAGGACAGTAATTGACGGTTGCCTTCTTCTTGTACGCCAGGCCGTGCTTGTACAGCTGGATGAACAGCCATTGCGTCCATTTGTAGTAGTCGGGCAAGCATGTAGTGACTTCGCGGTCCCAATCGAATTGGACGCCCCAGTTGCGAAACTGCTCTTTCGCTATCTCGATGTTCTTCTTGGTGAATGTCCACGGGTGCGTCTCGTGCTCAATCGCTGCATTCTCTGCGGGAAGCCCGAACGCATCCCATCCCATCGGGTTCAAGACCTGCAGCCCTCGCATGATTTTAGCGCGGGTGATCACGTCGCCGATGATGTAGTTCCGTCCGTGCCCTACGTGGAGTGATCCCGACGGGTAGGGGAACATGTTCAGATAGTAGAACTTATCCTCTGTCGCTTCGGTCCTCGCTCGAAAGAACCCCTGCTCACTCCAGAAATTGCGCCAGCGGTCCTCGATCGATTTAAAGTCGTACAGCTCCCTGTGTTTGTCGGAGTGGGGCTCTACCATAGCGGTAGTTCTCCCCGTGCTAGCCTCTCCGCCTCTTCGAGCAGGCTATCAACGTCCTTCTTCTCCTCCATCTCACAGTAGAGCCGCAGGATCGGTTCGGTCCCTGATGCGCGGAAGAGGAGCCATCCGTGATCGAATCGCAGCTTGAGCCCATCCATGGTTTCGACCGCGAGCACACGCTTCCCGCCGAACCGCTCCGGCGGGTCGGCAAGGAGCCGGGAGACGACCTCCAATTGTCCTTCTACCTCAATATCGTGTCGTCGGTAAACGCGCGGGCCGAAATCAGTGTAGAGTTTATCGACCACCTCGCTCATCGGGCGGCCGGCGGTCGCCGCGATCTCGGTCAGAAGGAGCGAGTGCAGAACCCCGTCACGCTCGGGGATATGCCCGCGGATGGCGATGCTTCCGCTCTCCTCAGCCGCGACTAGCACATCCTTCTTCAGGATCTGCTCCACGGCGTGCTTGAACCCGACCGGGACCTCGATCAACGGCAGGCCGTACTCGCGGCAGATATCCTGCGCCATATCGGTCAGGTTGAACGACTTGACGACCGCTCCGCGAAGGCCCCGCTCTTCGACGAGGTGGCGGAGGATGAGGGCGAAGGTGCGGTGAGCGTCGATGAACCCGCCCTTCTCGTCCATTGCCGAGATCCGATCGCCGTCCCCGTCGGTCACCACCCCGAGAAGGGGTTTCCCGCGGCGGCGCAAGGAGGCGATCACTGCACGCAGTGGGACTAGGTTTTTCTCGATAGGTTCCGGTTTCTTCCCCCCGAACAGGACGTCGCGCCTGCTGCGGACTTGGGTGTGGGTGAGGCCGTACTCATCTAGGAGTTGCGCAACATACCCTTGCGCCGACCCGTACATCGAATCGACCACGACGTGCACCGGCGAAGCGGTAAGGCTGGCCGGGTCGACCAGTGTGCGCACCTTCTTCAGGAACGGCCCCCTTATGTCGATCTTTTGAAGCGCGCTCTCCGGGGAGCGTGGTACAGAGGCTGTTTTGGGGAGGAACGATTCCACCTCGGTGGTCACCTCGCCCGGAGCGGAGCCGCCGTATTCAGCTTTGTACTTAATCCCGTTATCCGTAGGAGGGTTGTGGCTGGCGGTGAACATGATCCCCGCCGCTGCGTTCCGATCGACGACCGCATAGGAGAGGGCCGGAGTAGGGATCGGTGCAGAGGAGATGCTGACCGGGATGCCGCTGTCGTGCAGAACACGTGCAAAGTGGTGGGCAAACTCGCGCGAGAGGAAGCGCATATCGTAGCCAACGACGACTCCGCACGTCGCCGAGCGGTACGGGGAACCCCAATCGCGGTAGATTGCGAGATCCTTCCGTTTGCTATTGAGGAGGAACTCTGCCGTTGCCTTAGCCACGCGCGCCACGTTGTCGAATGTGAAATCCCGTGCAATACCGGCACGCCAGCCGTCAGTCCCGAATTTAATCTCACTTCCGCTTCCGCGACCGCTGCCGCGGCTTCCTCTCTTTTCCGCCACGCTGCCCTCCTATGCGCACCCGCGATTTGGTGTTGATGCGCGCCACATTCTCCGGCAGGACGAGATCATCTTGAGCGAGGATCTCCTGTAGTAACCGATAAGGGATCGACGTCTCCACCCAAATCGAATCGATATCGACCACCCCGTTTCTCACTGTCAGATGGGGGATCACTCGTTCCACAGCCTGCTTGTAACGAAGGAGCATCTCCTCCGTTGCCAATCCTTCCGCCTCTCTATTCAACGCTCCGCCCGCCCTCTCTTCTGTGATAACTGCGCCGCTCACCGGCCCGATGATAGCATAGCCGGGCTTGGGTTGTAAAGGCGGCTTTTCCCTGTGGGAAGATCGGGTGCGCTGACCTGAGTCTTACGCATGAAGATCGACCGTTCCTCTCTCATCGGTGTAGCCGCGGTAGTAGACGCCGTATTCTCCTACCACCTCGATTAGAAGATAGTCCGGATCGCGCGGTCCTTTCGGCCAGTCGTCCGTCCAAGCATTCTGCCATAGGCGGCGCTTCCGCTCCTCGTCGGCGATGAGGTGAGCTCGCCCGTGAAGGCAGGCGTAGTTGAACCGCTCCGTGTCCGCGAAGATGACCGTCACCTGCGCGTTGGCCGCGATCTCACCCGTCTTGTTCGAGGAACGGGAGGTGGCAAACCACAGTCTCCTTCCCTCATACGCAAGGAGGCGCATCGGCCGCGCCTGCGGGAACCCGTCCTTCCCGTTGGTTACTAAGAGAGGGAACGTGATCTCTTCGACAATCTCCCAGAAGCGATTGCTCATCGCAGCATTCCTCCTTCCAGAGAAAGAGTAGGAAGCGATGTATCGACGGGAAAGAGCGCGTAGCGCGCGATCCCGAAGGTCTCAACCACCCGTTCGACAAAGACGGAACGAACGAGGAGAACCGGAAGTGCTTGCGAGCGTAACAGCCTTCGCACAGCAGGGGCGTGTCCTTTACCATCGCACTCGAGGCGGCCGACCTCATCGACGAAGACGACCTGCGTGCTCGCCGCCGCCCTTTCGATCGCCCGCCGGGCGAAGGCTATCCCGGTTTGCCGGATGTAGAACCTCCCAATTGCGATCCCGGGCAAGGTCAGTCCGGCGAACGGTCGCTCCTCTCCGGTCATAATATCGCGGGCCGTATAACCGATCGTTTCATCCTGTTCTACTATTCGTTCTACTATTCGCGGGGAGAGGAGCCCTCCGACTGCGATCCCCTGCTCTTTGAGCGCAGCGGCAAGCCGAGCGGCGGTGCTCGTCTTGCCCGCGCCGATCGGGCCGTGGATGATGACGCACGGATGCGGCGTCTCCTCCCTCAGACGCGCGTGGATGAACGCGAGCATCTCGCTGAGTACGGGCTCTCTCTCTGCTATTGACATGTTCACCAGCAGCCGATCGTATTTCCCCCTACAGTTCCTTCAGCAAACCGACCCGGTCAGCAAGCCGACTCGGTCGTTGAACGCCTCGATCATCTTGTCGATCGGCGCGACCGAATCGTGGATCCGCTCCCAGTAGTCAGGGTAGTCGTACCACTGCGCGTCGAGTTCCTCGACAGATTTCCCTAGCTGCTCAACCCAGGTGAAGTATTTTAGGTTATGGATCCGCTTGCGGTCGCGGTGGCCGAGTTCGAGGGTGAAATCGGTCTTAATCCCCAGCAGATGTCGGTGGTAATCGATCGCCGCCTGCAACTCGCTGTAGCGGCCCCGCTCCTCTTCCAACTCGGTGAGCCTGGTCTGGTAGAGTTCCATTGAGTCGGTGAATACAGTGAGGACGATGTCTTTTGCTGTCAGCTCATAATACTTGGCGAACTTGATCGCCGAGAGCATGTTTGCCACACCGGAGATCCCGAGGAACGGCAGCTTCTCGATGAACGCGTCGCTCACTCCCTGGGCGCGCAGGAACGATTGCCCGGCCGGCTCGTTGAACAGGCGGATGAGACTAATGCAGTCTTCGTCATCGATTCCAGTCACCATATCAGTATTGCGCACGTTCTGTATCCACGGGATGTGCTTATCGCCGATCCCCTCGATGCGATGGCTGCCAAACCCGTTCTCAAGCAAAGTCGGGCACTGCAGCGCCTCGGAGGCGACGAGCTTGCTCGTGGGATAGATCTCCTTCAGGTAGTCGCCGCACCCCATCGTTCCCGCCGAGCCGGAGGTGAGGACGACCCCGGCGTAATTCCCGTCCCTAATCTCGCTGCGCAAAACCTCCTCCATGGCGTGACCGGTGACCTCGTAGTGCCATAGGTGGTTCCCAAATTCGGCGAACTGGTCAAAGATCATCACGTTGTCACGTGTCGCCTGAAGTTCGATGCACTTCTGGAAGATCTCCCATACATTCGACTCGGAGCCTGGCGTGGCGATCACCTCGCCGGCTATCTTGGCGAGCCATTCGAACCGCTCGCGGCTCATCCCCTCGGGAAGGATAGCGATCGACTCGCAGCCGAGGAGATGGGAGTTGTACGCCCCCCCGCGGCAGTAGTTTCCGGTCGACGGCCAGACCGCCTTGTGGAAGGTGAGGTCGAACTGTCCGGTGACCAAGCGCGGAACCAAGCATCCGTACGTCGCCCCGACCTTGTGCGCTCCGGTGGGGAACCATTTTCCGACAAGGGCGATGATCCGCGCATCGACCCCGGTGATCTCCGGTGGAATCTCGATGTAGTTCACGCCGCCGAATCCACCGCCGTGGCTCACCGGCTCGTTCTTCCACGTAATCCGGAACAGGTTTGTCGGATGCAGGTCCCACAGACCAACATCGCGCAGCCGTTCCTTGATCTTCTCCGGGGCCTTCTCCGGATCACGCATCCGGGCGAACGTGGGGAGAATTATCCCCCGCTCTCGTGCCTGCGTAGCCGTTCGTACGAGCCGTTCCTCGTTCACTGTCAGATCGATCATCGTATCCTCCCAGGAATTCGTTCTCTCCCGCCATCAGCGGACGCTCGCCGGACGAGCAGATCGCTTGGCAAGCGGTGCTAGTAATGCTATCATACAGCTTGGCCGAATACCAAGGGGGGATTGAATGATCGACGAT
>JAJOKK010000235.1:0-2536 GCA_021129875.1 Candidatus Bipolaricaulota bacterium | reverse complement strand
CCTGCCACAAGTTGCGGAACATTGAAAGGTAGAGCAGTACGTGCCTAAGCGGAGGGGATCCTCATACTGCAGCTTGATGAGATGAGTGCTCGATTCAGGGAGAACGCGCACACAAATTACAATGCAGAATGGAAAATGCAAAGTATAAAATGCAAAATGAAAAGCTACAGGCAGGATGAACCCAATGAACCCGATAGATGTAGCGTCGGGTCCTGTGCCTGACCTTCTGGAGGGTGTTCCTGACACAGTGCATATAGCCCGCACAACCAGCAAGTCAATTTACCTATACCAATTTGCCTACGGCGAATCTCCACCTTTCTCCTGCAGGCTAAAGGGGTATCCAGCGGAGGAACCTTATGATCTACGATCTAGTTATTAAGGGGGGAACGCTCGTCACCCCCAGCGGGACGAGCGTGGCAGACCTGGCGATCAGCAAGGGGCGGATCGTTGCTCACGGACGTGGGTTCACCGGTCGGCAAGAGATCGATGCCGATGGGCGACTGGTCTTGCCCGGTGTGATCGACGCTCACACCCATATGGCCCTCCCGGTCGGCGGGACGCGATCGAGTGACGACTTCCACTCCGGGACGGTCGCCGCCGCCTGCGGCGGGGTGACGACGATCATTGACTTTACCGTGGGGGCGAGAGATTTGTCGCTCCCGGCGGCGGTGGAGGAACGGCTTATCACGGCGCAGAAGGCAGTGATCGACTACGCTCTTCACGCCGAGTTGGTCGGCTGGACAGCGGAGCGAGTGGGGGAGATCTTTGCAGTGGCTAAAGCAGGGGTCCGCTCGTTCGGCGAGATCTTCACCACCTACAGCGAATCAGGCCGTCGCACATCGCTGGGCGACCTGCAGGTTGCCCTGACGGCGATCCGCAAGATCAGCGGAACGGCCATGGTTCACGCCGAGGCTGACGAGCTGGTCCATCCAGAGGAAGGGCCGTATCCGCCCGCCCGCCCCGCCCTGGCCGAGGCGGTGGCGATCGCGCAGGTAGGGGTCATCGCCGCACATACCGGCTGTTGCACCTGCATCGCGCATGTGTCGAGCGCGCCGGGGCTCGCTGCCTTGTTCGCCGCACAGAAGCAGGGGGCGCCGATCCTGGGCGAGACCTGTCCGCAGTACCTCCTCCTCGATGAGCAGGTCTACGCGCGTGAGGACGGACATCTTTTTTCAGTCGTCCCACCGCTACGCCGCGAGGAGGATCAGCAAGCACTCTGGTCTGCCCTGGAGACGGGCGGACTTGCCCTTCTCTCGACCGACCATTGCCCGTTCACCCGCGCACAGAAAGAAGTGGGAAAGGACGATCCGACAAGACTCCCCGCCGGCCTCCCCGGGATAGAGACGCTCTTGCCGCTCATCTATTCTGCCGGAGTGGATAAAGGGCGCCTTCCTCTGACCGCGCTTCCGCGACTTCTTAGTGAAGGCCCGGCCAAGACCTACGGCCTCTATCCGCAGAAAGGGACCCTCGCGATCGGGGCGGATGCAGATTTGGTAGTCTTTGACCCCACCGCGAAATGGACGATCCATGCCGAGCGGTTACATATGGCGATCGATTTTTCGCCGTACGAAGGGATGGCGATGTGCGGGGCGGTCGAGACGACGATCTCCCGTGGGATGATCATCTACGCCAAGGGCTCATTCCAAGGAGAAGCCGGGTGGGGGAGGTTCATAACACGGTAGTAGAGCCTGTTGCATGATGAGGCCTGTTCTGTTGCTCGTCGTCAAACTCGGTTGCGGAGCAAAGCCGCCTGCCAGCCAGGCAGGGAGGCCACCCCGTAGTTTTAAGAATTTTACCGCTCGGAGGGTGTAGTCAGTCCCAAATCGGCTACTACACCCTCCGAGACGGTGAAAGCTCCTGTTCTGCAAGGAGAAAAGGGTTGGGCAACAGTCTGGTATTCCACTCTCCTCATCACCGCTACCGACATTATGGGGCAACAGTTAACGTTAATAGAGCCAAAATCAAAATCTTTCGCCCCGCCCCTACAAACCTGCACCGACCACCGCTTCACCGGCGTCGATCAGCCCGGCGCCGAACCGGTCGTCGCGACCACGGTCACCAAGATCGACGCTCGTACCCTTCAGCAGGGCGATCGCCCGGTCGGGCGTAATCCCGGGATGGGAGGAGAGGATGAGGGCTAGGGTACCGCTAACATGTGGCGCGGCGAACGACGTCCCCGAGCTCGCCCCGACGCCCCCTCCCGGGAAGAGCGAGGTGACCCTCTTGCCCGGCGCGGTAACCGCGACCTCTGGTCCGTAGTTGCTGAACGGGGCGAGACGATCGTGGCGGTCGGTCGCCGAGGCGGCAAGCACGGAAGCGTACCTCCCGGGGTAGCTTACCCGTGACCTGCCGTCGTTCCCGGCGATCCCGACGATGATCACCCCATGCTGCGCTGCGCGGTCGAGTGCATGCTCAATGATGCGCGGCGGCCTTCCGTTGGCATATATGCTTAGGTTTATGATGTCGGCCCCATTATCGACTGCGTAGTCGATCGCTTCCGCGAACCTTCCCCAGTCCGATCTGTAGAACAGGTTGT
>JAJOKK010000039.1 GCA_021129875.1 Candidatus Bipolaricaulota bacterium | reverse complement strand
GCGTTCTTGGGGGGTGTAGTAAATCCCTCTCCGGCTACTACACCCCCCGAGACGGTGAAAGCTTCTGTTTGACCTCCCTGCCTGGCTGGCAGACTTCCGGGCTTGCTCCGCAACCTGTAAGGAGAAGAGGTTTGTGCAGCAGCCTGTCCTCCTGTTTGTATTCCAGCCGGACGCTCTGCGCTCCTTTGCCGGTGATCGCGACCACCGGCTCGTCGATGATCCTGCCTGCTACCTGCAGCGAGATCCCTTCCTGTCGTGCGAAGGCGATGACCGGCTCCGGGTCATCGGTTATGATCAGGTGTGACTGGCCCATGTTCCAGACGCGGTAAGCCTCCTCGTCGGAGATTCCGCCCCATTCCTGCAGTCTAAGAAACTCCGGCTGCGGCGGGCAAGGGGCGAAGACTTCGGCCCCCAATCTGTTCTTGCTCAATATCCGCGCCAGGTTGCCGGCGACGCCGCCGCCGGTGACATGGACTATCCCATGCACGCACGTCAGCGCCGCGCTCCGGTAACCGCTCCACAGGTCGACCAGAAACGGGGTCAGGATGAGCGAGGGGGTGAGCAGTCTTTCGCCCCAGTTCCCATTCCCGAACCGTTGCTCTTGCCAATCGTCGCCGAACCGCGTTTGCAGGATCTCCATCGCCAGTGTCAACCCGTTCGACCTGATCCCGCGGCTGTTGACCGCGATGATCGCATCCCCGGGCGCCACCTTTGTTCCATCGAGGAGCCTATCCTTGGCCGCGATCCCGACTACATCGGCGTTCCAGATGTAGGGAAGGTCGCTTGCCCCTTGCACCTGCTGCGGGAGCTGGGCGATCTCCCCTCCGACCATGGCGATCCGCGCGATCCGGCAGGCATCGACCAGTCCGTCGAACAGTGCGGCGACCAGCAGAGGATCGGCGATGGCAACGTCCAGGGTGTTGGTGGCGGCGAACGGCTCGGCTCCGATCGCTGCTGCATCGTCGGCGACCATTGCAATCAGATCGTGGGCGATCGTATCGTGCTTGTTCATCTGTTGGGCAATCAGGACCTTGCTCCCCACCCCGTCGCTGTTCTTCACCAGGTAGCCGTCTGCGCCATCGATGCGGACCGGCCCCGAGGTCCCGCCGGAGAGAGGAAGCGGCGCGCCGAACCGGCCGTCGCGGAACTTGAACGTCGCTGTTGCCGCGCGGTAGGCGATCTGCGAGCAGAGATCGCCCGATCCTTGAGTCTCTACTCCGCCGAGGCGGCGGACCCGCCCGCGGTCAGCCTTCTTCATGATCGGCCCCGTCCTTCAGCGAACGGGTCGCCTGGTCTTTGATATGCTCGGCCATCCCGGCAAAGATCGCCCGGCCCGGCCCGTGCTCCCGCGCATCTTTGTTGCGCGTCCAGCCAGTTTTCTGGTACCAGTGAAAGGCCCGCTCCGGATGGGGCATCATCCCGAGGACGTTGCCGGCCCGGTTCACCAAGCCGGCGATGTTGTCGAACGAGCCGTTCGGGTTGTACGGATAGCCTGCCGGCCCGCTGTTCGGGCCGACGTAGCGGAACGCGATCTGGTTCGTCTTCACCATCCCTTCCCATATTGCCTGCGAGGTGATCAGCCTCCCTTCGGCATGGGCGGAGGGGAACTCAGCTATCCGCCCGGCACCCAGTCCGCGGGTGAATAGGTTCTCGTTCTCACAACGCAGCCGTACCGGGCGGCACTCGAACCTGGCCGACTCGTTGCGCGTCAACGCGACCTTGGGTCCGCAAGTCCGGGTATCGCCGGTCTTGACTTCGGGGAGAAGGCCCAGTTCGACCAACACCTGAAACCCGTTGCAGATGCCGAGCACAGGGCGATCGGCCGCGATAAACTCCTCCAGCTCGAGGAGGATCGTTCGCAGGTAAGCGGCGAAGATCGCTCCTCCGCGCACATAGTCCCCGGCGGAGAACCCGCCGGGGATGACCAGCCCTCTATAGTTTCGCAGCATGGACGGTCGGGCGATCAGCTCCCCCACGCAGACGGTCTGTGGTCTGAGACCGACTGCCGCCAGAGAGTGGCTCGTCTCTTCCTCGTTGTTCGTCCCCTCCATCACTAGGACGCAGACATCCATCGTTCCTCCTGAAAATATTTTGCCAGTCCGTGCTCCCACACGGCGCGCGCTTCGTCGATTGAAAGGTCGACAAGCCCCCTTCTTCCGTCGTGAATCTCAATCCGCCGGCCGCCTGTTCTCCCGATTAAATCGACTGAGCAGCCGTGGAATATGCGGTGAAACTCCTGCTCATGCCGCGGCGCAATCTCAACGATGAACCGCGAGTTGGACTCGCTGAACAGCTTGATGTCGGAGCGGAGATCACCGAGCGGATGCAGATCGACCCGGCAGCCGATACTTCCTCCAAAAGTGAGTTCGGCCAGACAGACCCCGAGGCCGCCGGCGCTGATATCGTGCGCCGCCGCGATGATCCCGTTGGCCGCCCCCTCCACCATCGCTGCACAGTCTTTGCCAAGCTGCTCTGGATCGACCTTGGGGACGATCCCCTCTTCCATACCCAGTAGGGCGAGGTACTCCGAGCCAGCGAGTTCGTCTTCGGTCCGGCCGATCAGGAAGAGGAGGTTCCCCTCCCCTTTCAGATCGACGGTCAGCGCATCCCCGATATCCTTGATCACGCCCACCCCGATCAGGGTGGGTGTGGGCGGGATCGGCCCGCTCTCGGTCTCGTTGTACAGGCTGACATTACCGCTGACAAACGGGATACCCAGCGCAGCCGCGACAAAATGAAGGCCGCGGCAGATCTGTTCGAAGGACGCCATCTGCTGAGGGACGCGGGGATCGCCCAGGCAGAGACAGTCGGCCAGGCTGTGTGCTGTTGCACCGGCGGCGGCAAGGTTGCGACAGACCTCATCGACTGCCGATGCTGCGCCCCAGAAGGGATCGCGCGCAGTGAAGCGCGGGTTCACATCACAGGTGAGCGCCAGTCCGACCGGCGAATCGATGCGCGGTTTGATGATCACCGCGTCGGCGGGCGAGTGAGAGACCAGCCCTCCCTGGAGCGGTTTGGTGACGGTGCGTGCGCCGACTTCATGGTCGTACCGGCGCACGACAAAGGCGCGGCTCGCGATGTTCTCCGCGCCGAGCAGGTCGAGAAGGGTGCGGTTGTAGTCAGCCGGCTCAGGGAATGGGCAGGACACCCTTTGAGCCCCACCTGTTTTTGGGGGTGAATTGGTATGAGGTTCGGCCCGATCCCCGCTCAGAGCCGACCACGCCGGCTGCGGGGCGTTCAGCAGGAAGTCTGTTTCCAGGCGCGCCAGTTCCTCTCCCGCTTGCTCGACGAGCACCGCCTGCTCTTCTATCACCGCACCGAGCGGATGAAACTCCACCCGCCAACGGGCGAAGATCGCCGCTGCTTCGTCCAGGTCTTCAGGCGCGATCGCCAGGAGCATCCGTTCCTGCGACTCGGAGATCCAGATCTCCCACGGATCGAGCGGCTCGCGTAGATGAACCCGATCAAGATCGATCCGCGCTCCCAGTCCGGCGGCAGCCACCATCTCCACGACGGCGCAGGAGAGGCCCCCTCCCCCCAGGTCCTTCATCCCGGCGATCAGGCGGCGCTCGTTCGCTTGCAGGCAGGCATGGACGAGCGGCTCTTGTACGATCGGGTCCCCCAGTTGGACAGCGGAACGATCCTTGGATCTGCTCTCCTCCGCCAGGTTAGCCGAGGCGAAGGTGACGCCGTGAATCCCGTCCCTGCCTGTCTTTCCGCCGGTGAGGACCAAGATCTCACCGGCGCGGGTGACGCGGCTGCGCACGATATCGTCCCGACGGGCGACACCGATGCACCCGACGTTGACCAGGCAGTTGGTCAGATAGCCGGGGTCAAGCGCGATCATCCCCGCGCAGGTCGGTATCCCCATCCGGTTCCCGTAGTCTGAGATCCCTTCTACGACGCGATTGAGAAGGTAACGGGGCGCTTTCGTCCCCGGCGGGACCGCCTCTGTAGCGGTGGTCGGCGAGGCGAAGAAGAGGCCGTCGAGCAGGGCTATCGGCAGCGCGCCCATACACAGGACGTCTCTGATCACCCCTCCCACCCCGGTCGCCGCTCCGCCGTACGGCTCGATCGCTGAGGGATGATTGTGTGATTCCAACGCCACTACGTACACGTACTCAGCGTCCAGGCCGATCACTGCGGCGTCCTCGGAGAGGACTATCTCAACGTCGCTGGGGATACCGATGATAAAGCGGCGCAGCAACGGCAGCGAACTCTTGTAGGAGCAGTGTTCGCTCCACGCCTGACCGATCGCCTGCAACTCCAGCTCGGTCGGCGTGCGCCGGCGGCTGCGGAAGCGCTCCTGCACCAGCGTCATCTCCTCCTGACTGAGGCCGAGCCCCATCTCCTGGGAGATGCGCAGGAGACGCCGGTCGTCCACTTCGAGGTTGATCTTCCTGTTCATCCCTCGATCTCCATAATCTCGTGACACTCGATCACCGGGTTGACGAGCAACACCGCGCAGATCTCATCGATCTTCTCGGTTGTTGCGTCCTCCAGTTCGATCCGGTAGAGCTTGCCGACACGCACCCGGGTGACCCGGTCGATCCCCAGTAAGCGAAGCGACTCTTTCACCTTCTCCCCTTCGGGGTCGTGGACCCCTTCCTTCAAGAAGACAGATACCGTCCCTGCTCCCATTTCAGCCCTCCTTTTTGCAAACCGGCATCTCAACCCGGTTTTTTGCCGCATAATCGACGAGAAAGTCGGGCACAGCGTGAAGATTTGCCGGACATATGTAGTTGTAGCGTAGATCGAAGCACCCGGTGCAGATCTCACCGGACAGAATTTCGCTCAAGATGGCGCGGATCTCTTGGTGCGGCGCGTAGCGGAGCGTGAGATCTTCTATCCGGCCGAACTGCCTATGGGTAAAACCAGCGGACATCTGATCTTCCAGCGCTCGGGGGTTGGTTAGCGTCTCCTCAACGGAGGCGAAACGCAGCGCGAACAGGTCTTCGCGATGAAGATCTATCCCCGCATAGCATGGGGCGATGATCGGCGGCCAGGCCGAGTAGATTGAGAGATCGTCCCCACCCTTCTCTTGCCAGACCGAAGAGAGCCAAGCACAGACATCCCCGCGCACGATGCTGTCGTCGATGAGGATCACCCCGCCGGGCTCGTCCAGCGATGCCGGGTTCAGCACGAACTTGCTCCGCAGCCGGCTGGCGATCTCGTCGTTCCCGTTCCCGAGGAACGACCTTGCCATCGGCTTTTCGCCGTTCAGGCGAATGACCGCAGGCGAGGTCCGCACCGCGATCGATCCCTGCCTCGCCTCCGACAGATAACCGTCCGCTGCGCTGATCCCCGATCGGGGGACCGGAGCGACAGCGGCCCCGTCACCAGGCGGATGCGCCCGACAGAGGACCCGGCCGAAATCGTTCCGGATGCTGTCGATCGTCCGTCCTTCCACCACTGAGGTGTGATGCTGCAGATAGGCAAGCTCGAACGAACACAGCCCTCTGGAGGAGACACCGGATAGTTCTCTGTTCATATCGAGAATCTGAAAGCGAAGATCCTTGCTGCTCTGATGCGATTTGCCACAGTCCGGCAGCGGGCAGATGCCGATCTCGCCGGCCGGAATACTGACCGGTTCGTCGGCATGCTCCAACCCGGTGAGATGCGCCGTCTCCGAGGCGAAGACGAGCATCGATCCGACCCGGGTCATGTGCAGGGGACGCAGACCGTCGCGCAGGTAGAAGAAGGATCGCTCCTTGTCCTCAAGCAGTCCCAATATGGTGAATCCGCCTAAGGGGAACGCCTCCTTGTAGAAGGCGACCAGCGCAGCAGGCAGCTCGCTGCTCCGCAGATAATGAGTCAGTATCCGTCCGGCGCAGGTGGCTGAATCGGTCTGTGCGTTCCCCATTTCTATCCCGTCCCGTGCCGCCTCCGCCCGCCAGGGCTCGGTGAACGAGACCTCCCCGTTCATCACCAGTGACAGTCGCACCGGGCGGCGCCCGCTTCCTCGCTCCAGTATGGCGACCGCAGGGTGGATGTTCGTCTGCGCCGTCGTGCCGGTGGTGGCATAGCGGACATGGCCGAGGCAGAGGTGGATCGGATCGTGCGCAGACCGCTCCAGAGCGTTGCGTGCGGGAGCGGGGATCGCGGCTGCGTCTCCCCCCCACCGCTGCAGAGAAGAACCCTTCTCCCCCACCACCAGCAGACCGGTCCCGTCGCTCCCCCGGTTCCGCAAGCGGCTCAGGATTTTAAGCGCAAGATCTGGAGAAGCCGTACCGCAACCCGGATTAATAATTCCTGCTACACCACACATCATCCCTCCTTCAGCCGGCGATCTCCCGCCGATAGTGGATCCCTGCGAAGTTCATCCGCTCGATCGTCCGATAGGCCGCCTCTCTAGCCTGGCAAAGCGTCTCCTTCCGAGCCGTGACAGCGAAGATCCTCCCTCCACGGCCGAACCATTTACCGTTCTGATATTGGGTGGCGGCGTGAAAGACGGCCACTCCATCCTCAAACGGTCCGTCCAATCCGGTGATAGGGAAAGTCTCGCCGCCATAGTCGAGCGGATAGCCGGCAGTGGTCGCGACCACACAGACCGTTGCATCGTTGTGCCAACTCAACTCCGCACGCTCAAGCTCTCCCGAGCAGGCGCAGGAGAGAAGCTGATAGAGGTCGCTTGCAAGGAGGGGAAGAAGCGCCTGCGTCTCCGGGTCGCCGAAGCGCATGTTGTACTCGAGCAGGTGCGGGTCGCCATCCCGATCGACCATCACCCCAAAATATACGACCCCTGCACCGTCGAGCCCCTCTTCGATCATCCCGGCGAAGGTCGGCTCGACGATCCGATCAACGATCCGATCGATCAGCTCCTGCGGCAGCGTCACCGGCGCATACGCGCCCATCCCGCCGGTGTTCGGGCCGAGGTCCCCATCGTGCAGCCGTTTATAATCGCGCACCAGCGGAAAGATCTGGTGGCTTCCGGCATCGGTTATCGCCATCAGCGAGACCTCCTCCCCGGCGATCGCCTCCTCGATCAAGACCTGCTTTCCCTCCCCGCAGACCCGTCTGTGGAAGAGAAGCTCGAGCGCTCGCTGCCCACTCGCTCTGTCCGGAGCGAACAGGGCCCCCTTCCCTGCGCACAGCTCGTCGGCCTTGATGAAGAAACTCTCTCCTTCCCGCTTGGCGAGGTATGAAAGCGCGCGGTCGTAGTCGTGGAATACGTGTGTCTGCGGGACAGGGATGTCGTGCCGAGCTGCAAACTGGCGGGCGAAGACCTTGCTCCACTCGAGTTGCGCGCTGCGGCGGGGAAACCCGAATATCCGCAAGGATGCGGCGTTGAATCGATTGACGATCCCATCGGCCATAGACTGCTCCGGTCCGACAACGGTGAGGGCGACTGTCCTGTCGCGGGCGAACCGGACGAGATCGTCTCCGTGAAGCAGGGGGACGTTCGTCAGCTGCGGGTGGATGACGGCGCCACCGTTCCCCGGCATCCAATAGACCCTGTCGATCTCTCCGCTCTCTGCCAACGTACAGGCGATCGCATGTTCACGGCCGCCTGCTCCGAGCACCAACGCGTTCATCACCCGGTTGCCCCCTCACAGGAAAAGTTGGCCTACGTTAACAGAAAGAGTAAGTTTTGTCAAGGTTCGCGCAGGAAAATAACACGTTCTAGTTAATAGGGTCGAGCGTAAGGAGTGCCTCTACCGGACAGTCAACTGATTGCTCCAACCGCCGTGTTCCCTCATCACCGATCCGAATGAGGGAGAAGACGCCGACTGGCGTGGCTCGTTGCGTGTTAACGATCTCCATCAGGGCCGCCTGCGTCTCGCCCGATCGCAGCAGGTCATCGACGATCAACACCCGGTCGCGGCGGCCGAGGGCCTGTGACGGGAGGAAGTAGTTCAGGATCTGCCCGCTTGCCAGCTTGTAGCGTGATTCGACGAACGAACGCACACCGATCTCGCGGCTGCGTTTGGCGAACAGGCATGGCACCTGCAGGGCGGACGCTATATGCACCGCAGGCGGGATGCCATCAACAGCCGCAGTGAGGACCTTGTTTGCACGTGGAAAACGCTGCGCTATCAGCTCGGCCACCGCAGCCAACAGGTCGGTGTCGAACAGCAGAGCTGTATTATCGACGAAACCGTCTTCATCGAATGAGAGCCGTTGCTTCACCTGCTCGGCCAGCCGCTCCCGACTGCAGAATTCGAGTATCCGCTCGGCCCGCTCGATTCCGGGGAGCACATGCCCCTTCACATATCGGTTGAGGACGACCGGAGATGCCCCCAGTAGCAAGCTCAACTCCTGGTAGGTACACCCGCGTTTGATCGCGCGCAGACATTGGACCGCCCGCATCTGTATGCGCAAACGCTCTTCTCTGGTCATGAACGGCTCGCCGGCATTTGCATTATCAAGAACCACCTCGCTGTCTTACGCGGCCGGGCACGCTGTCGAGCCTTAGTTCGCCCGGATATCCCAATTTCACGAAAGAGACTGTACCCTACCGCCATACCGGCCGACAAACAAGCGCGGTCACCTCACGGCAATTCCCTGTCCATCCGCAATTTTCACATTGTTAGGTCAAGGACTGAACATATGGGCCGCACCCCGAAGAGCGCTTGAACCGAGACGGCCGATTAACTATGCTGAAAATGATCCGCGCGGCCTGAACCAAGACAGGCCGCTTAAAATCAGAGAGAGACTGTTTTTTGAGTTAAAAGACAGGTAGCCGAAGGAAGGAGTGTAATACCGATGAGCCAGGGAGGGGAGATGGCGACAGGGTTTGTGGGGATCATCATGGGGAGCGATTCCGATCTTCCCATCATGAAGTTGGCAGCGCAGGTGCTAGAAGAGCTAGAGATAGGCTATGAGATGGACATCGTTTCCGCCCATCGCACTCCAGAGCGGATGGTCGACTACGCCCGCTCGGCGGCCGGTCGCGGGGTAGAGGTGGTCATCGCCGGGGCAGGCGGGGCAGCGCATCTGCCCGGCCTCACCGCCGCCAATACGATCCTGCCGGTGATCGGCGTTCCGATCGAAACGCGGGCCCTCCGCGGGATTGACTCCCTCTACTCGATTCTCCCGATGCCCGCAGGCCGACCAGTGGCTACGATGGCTATCGGTGAGGACGGCGCACAAAACGCCGCCTACCTCGCCGCCCAGATCCTCGGGTTGAAGCATCCCCCCATTCAAGACCGGTTGACTCGGCACTATGCCGAACAATCTCGCTTAGAGAAAAGGATCGTTTAATGAGCACAATCCGCCCTCCGGCAACTATCGGGATCATCGGTGGGGGCCAGCTGGGAAAGATGCTCTCCCAGGCGGCGAAACGGCTCGGGTATCGTACGATCATCCTCGATCCGGCTGCTGCTTGCCCGGCTGCCGGGGTGTGCGACGAGCACCTGGTCGCACGGTTCGACGATCCGATCGCCCTCGCAGCGATGGGCTCAGCCGCGGATGTCATCACCTACGAGTTCGAGAACGTCGCATCTGCGCCGCTCCTGCAACTGGCCAAGGAGACCGCGGTCTATCCCGACCCGCGCATCCTGCACACACTCTGCCATCGAACGCGCGAGAAGACAGCGCTGAGAAAGCTTGGGGTAAAGACGGCCGACTTCATCCCGATCGACGATCCATCACAGCTGGCAGGGGCAGTGGATCAGCTCGGCCTTCCCGCCATACTGAAGGTGTCGGAAGGCGGCTACGACGGTAAAGGGCAACAGCTACTAAGTTGCAAATCCGATCTTGCCTCTGTTTCGCTCGCTGCCCACCATACCCTGGAGGCCTACATTTCGTTCTCCAAAGAGATCTCCGTGATATGCGCCCGTAACATAGAAGGTGAGATCAGCAGCTTCCCCGTAACAGAAAACATCCACCGCAATTACATCCTCTACATGTCCATTGCTCCCGCGCGCCTTCCAGAAGAGACGGCGCAACGGGCGGTGGAAATAGCCGAACAGGTTGTGGAAGGGCTGGCCGGGGTCGGTGCGTTTGGGATCGAGATGTTCCTCCAGCCGGACGGCGAGATACTGGTGAACGAGATCGCTCCGCGGGTCCACAACTCTGGTCATTACACGATAGAGGCCTGTCACCTGTCGCAATTCGAGCAGCATATCCGCGCTATCTGCGGCCTGCCGCCGGGGGATAATCGACTGCACCGGCCCGCTGTGATGGTCAACATCCTCGGCGAGGGGAAGAGGCCTGCGGCGCGGTTGGCCGGAATACCTGATCTGATGCGGATACCCGAGGTGAACCTCCACCTGTACGGCAAGGAAGAAGTGCGCCCTGGCCGCAAGATGGGGCATCTCACGGCATTGGCCGATTCGCTCCCGCTCGCCCTCGAACGGGCCGGCGCAGCACACCGTCTCCTGCGGTGGGAAGATGACTGAGAAGCGGGTCGCGCTCATCGCGGAGCGCAACAAGGACCTGGAACTACTCGCTGAAGAGGCGCAGCTGCTGGAGCGGTTTACCGTCCCTTATGATCTACAGCGGATCTCCGCCCATCTCGCCCCGGAGAGGATGCATGCCTACGCGCTGGGCGCGCAAGCCGAAGGGATCGAGGTGATCATCGCTGCAGCACAAGGGGCGGCTCACCTGGCCGGGGCGATCGCCTCCCTTACCACCCTCCCGGTGATCGGGGTCCCATTGGAATCATCGCTGAGCGGACTTGACTCTCTGTTCTCCACGGTACAGATGCCGGCCGGCATCCCAGTGGCAACGATGGCGATCGGTCGTACCGGTGTTAGGAACGCATGCCTGTTTGCCGTCCAGATCCTGGCGTTGCATGACTGTAGACTGCACGAGAAGATCGTTCGTTACCGTCGAAAAATAGAGGAAGAAGTGATCAAAAAGGGAGAAGAGCTGCGCAAGCGTGACTATACAGTGTAACGGCTCTCGCTCAGATTCGGCAGAAAGCAGATGGCTGAACACCGATTGTCGCACCGTTTTTTTGGACGTTTTAGACCAGCGGTTCCCCTCTTCACGAAACCGTGGAGAGGGCTTTTTGCTTGATTCGAAATGCTGGCTCCGCTGCCATCTTGCAGAGGCGACATCGTTCAGGTCTGTCGATCTACTAGCGGGACTTTCCTAGTTAC
>JAJOKK010000218.1 GCA_021129875.1 Candidatus Bipolaricaulota bacterium | reverse complement strand
GCCTGTCTGCCGATCAGGCAGGGCGAACTTCCGAACGCGTCACGCCCTCGGAGAGCGTAAAGATGGAAATTCCTATACTTTTAAGATACTCGAAACAGTGGTCCTGTAGGAGATCTCGCCTCCGAGCTCGCGGAAGCGATGCTCGATCGCCTGTGAGAACGGGAGCGATCCACCGATCGGGAAGCCGTAGTTGTGGCGCGAGCATTGGGCCAGCACGTTGAGGTGATTCGACCTGCGTAAGCCGGTCCGGGAAGACGCACTCTCGCGACATCGCGCCGAGTTCTTCCCACATCCGATACAGTGGATTCCCGGGACGACAACCGGCGAGATGGTGGATGCTCCCGTCAAACGTGTAGCCGTTTCGCTTCCACGACGTGCACAGTCCCGCCAGGGAGGTTGTGAGCCTCGAAGATATGGGCCTTCAGTCCTCCCAGTTGGGCGTAGCAGCCCCGGCGCGGCCAATCCACCGATGCCGGCCCCGATGATCACGATCGTCTTGTTCGCCATGATCCCTCCGTGATCCTGGGCCAGTATATCCTAATCCGAGCGATTCACCAGCGCTTCTTCATCGCACCCCGTGCTAGTACTCGCTTTGCCGAGCAAGATGTAGCCGATAGCGCCGGTTGGCAGGCAGCAGATCAGCTCGCGAAGAGCTGTCAAGACACACCCTCCCCCTAAGTAGTTGCGAAAAGCTGTGTTGAGATCAGGTTGATGCTTCAGTCAGACCAGAGCAACCACCGGCGGTAAATTGGCTTGGTCCCAGATTCTCTGCAGGTTCAATCGGCCCCAGACCGCTCGCATCACCTTAAAGATGACGCAGTGAGACCCGCAGCCACGATCTTTCCCTCAATATCTAGGAACGCTCTGCGGAAGATGGGGGGATACACTTCAGGACAGATACTCTCTGCGGGAACGTCCCGCTTGAACGCCTCTGCTCTTACCCCAGGCGGGGTGATAAGTTTCAACACTTGCCCGCCTGGAAACGGAGGAGTCTAATGCCGCCCGATCGATTCTAAAGGATGTAGCGCGATAGGTCGGGGTCCTCCACGATCCCTGTAAGTCGGTCGACTACGTAGTTACGGTCGATCTGAATTGTTTCCCCGGCATGTTCGTTCGCGGCGAAGGCGAGGTCCTCGACCAGGTACTCCATCACCGTTGCCAGCCGTCTCGCTCCGATGTTCTCGGTCGTCTGGTTCAGCTCATAGGCGATCCGCGCCAACTCCTCTATCGCCTCATCTGTGAACTGAAGGGCGACCCCTTCCACCGCCATGAGCGCCTGGTACTGGCGGGTAAGAGCATCTTTCGGCTCGCAGAGGATCCGCTTGAAATCATCCGCTGTAAGGCTATCGAGCTCAACACGGATCGGAAGGCGCCCTTGCAGCTCGGGGATGAGGTCAGATGGTTTCGACATGTTGAACGCACCGGCAGCGATGAACAGTATGTTTTCAGTGCTGACGGCGCCGTAGCGGGTGCGGACGACCGTCCCTTCGAGGAACGGTAGCAGGTCACGCTGCACCCCTTGCCGCGACACCCCCGGCCCACCGGTCTCCTCACGTCCGCCGGCAGCGATCTTGTCGAGTTCGTCCAAGAAGATAATCCCCATCTCTTCAGCCAGTCGCAGCCCTCGCTGGCGCACTTCCTCCATGTTGACCAGGTCGTCGACCGCCTGTTCAAACAGGATCGGACGCGCATCACGAATCCGCAACCGGCGATTCTTATGCGACGGAGGAAGTATCCCGGAGAGCATGTCCCCCATGTCAATCCCCATCTGATCCATCCCGTCAGAGGAGAAGAGCTCTATCTGGGGGATCACCTGTTCCTCGACTGTGATCTCGATCGTACGCTCCTCGAGATCTCCGTCGAGCAGCTTCTTCCGCAGTTTCCCCCGCGTCTTCTTCGCGCTCTCCTCTCGTTCCTCCTCCCCGCTCTCTGAGAGGGGAAGAAGCGCGTCAACAACCGCGTCGGTGACAAGCCCCTCCGCTTCCACCTGAACCTGACTGATCTCTTCTTCGCGCACCATATCGATCGCCACGTCCACGAGATCGCGGACCATCGACTCCACATCCCGCCCGACGTACCCGACTTCTGTGAACTTCGTCGCCTCGACCTTGACGAACGGGCAGACGGTCAGTCGGGCAAGCCGTCTCGAAATCTCTGTCTTCCCCACCCCGGTCGGCCCGATCATGAGAATGTTCTTCGGCTTGATCTCCTCGCGGATATCCCCTTCGATTTGCTGTCGCCGCATTCGGTTGCGCAGAGCGATCGCCACCGACCGTTTTGCATCCTTCTGCCCAACAATGTACTTATCTAGTTCGGTAACGATCTGCTGAGGGGTCAACCCCACCAATACATCGCCAGAAACCTCAATCAGAGTATTCATCATTCTCTCCCTTACCAGGTGATCTCTTCCAGAGTAATCTGCTGGTTGGTGTAGATGTCGATCGAGCCGGCGATCATAAGAGCCCTGCGAGCGACCTCCGCGATCGGAAGATCAGAGACAGAAAGGAAGGCCTTTGCTGCCGCAAGGGCGTACGCCCCCCCAGAGCCGATACCGATCACCCCTTCGTCCGGCGCGAGGACGTCCCCCACTCCGGAGATCATCAGGATCCCCTCTGCGTTCACTGTGACCAGCACAGCTTCAAGTTGGCGCAGGATGCGATCGGTGCGCCATTCTTTCGTCATCTCCACCGCAGAACGCTGGAGTCGGCCGTTGTACTTTTTCAGCTTTCCCTCGAACTTATCGAGTAAGGTGAGGCAATCCGCTGTCGCTCCGGCAAATCCGGCGAGGACGCTCTCGTCGTAGAGTCGGTAGACCTTCTTCGTCGTGCTCTTGACTACGATCGTCTCCAGCGTTGCCTGCCCATCACAGGCGATCACCCCCCGGCGTTCCTTCTCTGAGTGGATCGCGATGATCGTCGTAGCGTTAAGGTTTAGCATGTCGGCTATAGTTTAGCCCGTTTTCTCCAGATCCTCAATCGCGTCGAACCGACATCCTGGACAACGATCTCCTGGAGGGGGGAAGACTACGCCACAACAAGAGCATCGCGTCTCCCCTGCAGCGAGAAGTGTCTCTTCGCGTTGACGGTGTGCAAGGTACAGCCGTTCAAATGCTTTCCTGAGGTGTGGGTCAGAGAGCGTATCGAAGAGAGCCCTCGCTGCAGCGCGATCCTCTGAGGTTATCGGGACCGTTTTTTTCGTCTCGGCGCCTCGAAAGCTCCCTGGAATAAACCTAATCGCTCGAACAACCGGTTCGCTGAAGTGCGCGTTGATCTTATCTAGATATTGCTCTGTGAAGAAAGAAAGTTCATGCGCTAATGTGGGAGAAGCGACTTCGACCCAGAGAACCGAATGAGCAACGCGAACAGCCCGCGTTAACGCTTGGAGAGAGGGGCCAAGGACAGAGGCCCACAGAACAAGAACTTCTTGCCTTTCAAACTCCTCGCCAAGGTTATATTTGTAGAAAAGCTCTCTTATCCACGTCATCTTCTTCGGTTTTTTTACGTTTAAAGCAGTAGCAGTAGTAGGCCCAGTACACTCTTGTGGAAAACCGCTTTTTTTGTGTTTGGGTCTACTGTTTGGCCTGTGGAAAAGGCTGTGGAAAAGGTGTGCATAGCGGTGGAAAACAGTGGACAAGCGCAGTGGATAAAGAATGGCCTTCTTTTCCACAGAACTTTTCCACAGGCAACAGTGCTTTTACACGTGTTTTCAGACCCTTTTCCACAGGGTTTTCCACAGGTGCGTTTGCGAGTGGTGTTTCTTGGAATTAGCATGGTAAGGGGAGTTTAGGCTTGTGCCGGCGTGTTAAACTGCGCAGCAAGGCCCTCTTGAATCTCATGCAACTCGGATTGGAAGAGCGGTACCTCTTGGATGAGCTTCTTTATCTTCATGTACGAATGCATAATGGTCGTGTGGTCACGGTTTCCAAATTGCTTTCCGATGGCCGGAAACGAGCTGCTGGTCATCTCGCGGGCGAGGTAGATCGCCATGTGCCGTGCTTGCGAGATCTCCTTCTTGCGACTTGCTCCTTCCAAATCATGGCGTTTTAGGTGGTACTGAGTGGCGACCTCTTCCTTGATGTGGTTTATCGTTAGTTGCGCGCGCTTCCCTTCTTCCGGGAGCATCTTCTCGAGGTTTTTAAAGGTAAGCTCCATCCCTTCCAGTTCGTTGGAGGCGATCGCCCTTATCAGCGCGCCTTCCAATGTGCGGACGTTGGAGGAGATCCTTCGGGCGATCAGTTCCAGGACAGCGTCTTCAACTACGAGTCCGCGATTATCCGCTTTTTCACGCAAGATAGCGATACGTGTCTCTAGATCTGGGGGCTGGATGTCGGCGACCAGACCCCAGCGGAAGCGGGAGACGAGTCGATCTTGCAACCGGGAGAGTTTTTCTGGAGAACGGTCGCTCGATAGGACGATCTGTTTTTCATTCCCGTAGAGTTCGTTGAACGTGTGGAAAAGCTCCTCTTCGGTCGCTTCCTTTCCTTCCAGAAACTGGACATCATCGAGTAGCAGCAGATCGATTCGGCGATACTTCTCACGGAACGAGGGTGTGCTGTTAGTGCGGATTGCGTTGATCAGTTCAATGGCGAACTGCTCCGAAGTGGTGTAGAGCATGGTCATTGAGCGGTTCGAGGAGACAATAAAGTTGCCGACCGCTTGTAGGAGGTGTGTCTTTCCAAGACCGACGCTCCCATGGATGAACAAGGGGTTGTATGCCTTACCTGGGGCTTCGGCAGCAGCAATCGAAGCGGCGTAGGCAAGGTGATTGTTCTTCCCACGGATGAACCGGTCGAAAGAATAGTCTGGATTAAGGGGAAGGGTGCTGTGCGTCTGTAGCGACGGGGATTCACTCTGCCCCAGCTGCGGGGGATCGCTTCTGTCCGGGCTCTGCTCAGAGATTTGCAAAGAGAGGTAGATCTCCCTGCCGCATGCAGCGGAAGCGAGCTGTTCTACCAGAGACTGATAGCGGCGTTCGATACCCCCTTTGGTAAAACTGTCGGGGACAACGACAACCAAGGTGTGATCCTTCAGTTGAACCGGGCGCGTGTCTGCAAACCAGGTCTCGTAACTTGCACGAGGGACTTCTCGCTGAAGGTCGGATAGGACCTGGTTCCAAACGGTTGTAGGATTGTCGGTCATCGATTTCCCTTTGGTCTTCTTTGGGGGATTAGGATAGCAGAGCGGAGGGCTTCCGGTCAAGCGGAAAACTTTTTCTGAACCGCTACTGCTTCTATCTTTATTACGTCTAAAGCAGTAGCAGTAGTAGGCCCAGTACACTCTTGTGGAAAACCGCTTTTTTTGTGTTTGGGTCTACTGTTTGGCCTGTGGAAAAGGCTGTGGAAAAGGTGTGCATAGCGGTGGAAAACAGTGGACAAGCGCAGTGGATAAAGAATGGCCTTCTTTTCCACAGAACTTTTCCACAGGCAACAGTGCTTTTACACGTGTTTTCAGACCCTTTTCCACAGGGTTTTCCACAGGTGCGTTTGCGAGTGGTGTTTCTTGGAATTAGCATGGTAAGGGGAGTTTAGGCTTGTGCCGGCGTGTTAAACTGCGCAGCAAGGCCCTCTTGAATCTCATGCAACTCGGATTGGAAGAGCGGTACCTCTTGGATGAGCTTCTTTATCTTCATGTACGAATGCATAATGGTCGTGTGGTCACGGTTTCCAAATTGCTTTCCGATGGCCGGAAACGAGCTGCTGGTCATCTCGCGGGCGAGGTAGATCGCCATGTGCCGTGCTTGCGAGATCTCCTTCTTGCGACTTGCTCCTTCCAAATCATGGCGTTTTAGGTGGTACTGAGTGGCGACCTCTTCCTTGATGTGGTTTATCGTTAGTTGCGCGCGCTTCCCTTCTTCCGGGAGCATCTTCTCGAGGTTTTTAAAGGTAAGCTCCATCCCTTCCAGTTCGTTGGAGGCGATCGCCCTTATCAGCGCGCCTTCCAATGTGCGGACGTTGGAGGAGATCCTTCGGGCGATCAGTTCCAGGACAGCGTCTTCAACTACGAGTCCGCGATTATCCGCTTTTTCACGCAAGATAGCGATACGTGTCTCTAGATCTGGGGGCTGGATGTCGGCGACCAGACCCCAGCGGAAGCGGGAGACGAGTCGATCTTGCAACCGGGAGAGTTTTTCTGGAGAACGGTCGCTCGATAGGACGATCTGTTTTTCATTCCCGTAGAGTTCGTTGAACGTGTGGAAAAGCTCCTCTTCGGTCGCTTCCTTTCCTTCCAGAAACTGGACATCATCGAGTAGCAGCAGATCGATTCGGCGATACTTCTCACGGAACGAGGGTGTGCTGTTAGTGCGGATTGCGTTGATCAGTTCAATGGCGAACTGCTCCGAAGTGGTGTAGAGCATGGTCATTGAGCGGTTCGAGGAGACAATAAAGTTGCCGACCGCTTGTAGGAGGTGTGTCTTTCCAAGACCGACGCTCCCATGGATGAACAAGGGGTTGTATGCCTTACCTGGGGCTTCGGCAGCAGCAATCGAAGCGGCGTAGGCAAGGTGATTGTTCTTCCCACGGATGAACCGGTCGAAAGAATAGTCTGGATTAAGGGGAAGGGTGCTGTGCGTCTGTAGCGACGGGGATTCACTCTGCCCCAGCTGCGGGGGATCGCTTCTGTCCGGGCTCTGCTCAGAGATTTGCAAAGAGAGGTAGATCTCCCTGCCGCATGCAGCGGAAGCGAGCTGTTCTACCAGAGACTGATAGCGGCGTTCGATACCCCCTTTGGTAAAACTGTCGGGGACAACGACAACCAAGGTGTGATCCTTCAGTTGAACCGGGCGCGTGTCTGCAAACCAGGTCTCGTAACTTGCACGAGGGACTTCTCGCTGAAGGTCGGATAGGACCTGGTTCCAAACGGTTGTAGGATTGTCGGTCATCGATTTCCCTTTGGTCTTCTTTGGGGGATTAGGATAGCAGAGCGGAGGACTTCCGGTCAAGCGAAAAAAACTTGGTGCCGAGACCCAGACTCGAACTGGGGACACCGGCCTTTTCAGGGCCGTGCTCTACCAACTGAGCTACCTCGGCACAAGAAGAGCGGAGCCGACCGGATTTGAACCGGCGATCTCTGGAGTGACAATCCAGCGTCCTCGACCTAACTAGACCACGGCTCCGAATAATATTACTCAGTGGGCGAGACAGGACTCGAACCTGTGGCCTTCCGGATGTAAGCCGGATGCTCTCCCAACTGAGCTACTCGCCCATTATAGTCGCTTGCGAAGCATAGTGCAACCAAAAAGAACTTTTTGCGTCCCCAAGGGGATTTGAACCCCTGCTGCCGGGATGAAAGCCCGGTATCCTAGGCCGCTAGATGATGGGGACAGTCTATGGCCACCATTATTATATGGAGACCATGTATATCTTTCAATCGGGGTGGGTCGTGCTGGATTCGAACCAGCGACTCCCTGATTAAAAGTCAGGTGCTCTAACCCCTGAGCTAACGACCCATATATATGACCCTACCTGCTGCAGTTAGCAGAGCACGATGAGCCCTCCTGTTTGAGGGCAGGCAGAGCTTGTGGGTCGTGCAGGACTCGAACCTGCAACCGACGGATTAAGAGTCCGTTGCTCTGCCAATTAAGCTAACGACCCGTGCTATTCATCTTAAGGGATGGCTGTTTTACTGTCAAGGATCGGACGCGTGAAGTATAGCTCTCCCGGCCAGATCGTACTGCTGTAGCTGACTCCAGCGCAAAGAATACGATGTCGCCCTTTGCTTCCTTGTAAGCATTCAACAAACCCATACCGGCTGGAATGTGGCAGGCCTAGAACCACGGAGACACTGATAGGCACAGATCAATATTCGAAGGAATTATCTGCAAGTACTGCTCAGGCCGTTGCTCTCCAAACTTCTTCTCCGCATATGCTGCGAAGCAAGCAATGATCGCCTGATGCTTCAAGTTGCGAAGTTGAGCTAAGATTTTCAAGATTGCCTGCTCAGAGAGAAGAACGGGTAATCTCTTCGCCTTCTTCGGCCATCTCAAATCGAGTGGAAGCTGTTACGATATTACGGGCGGCATTTCCTCTATCTTCTGCCATGGAACGCAGTAATTCCGCCCCCCCTGCTTTCTGTTGCAGATCGGGTATCAGCGGCAGCAAGAAGAAGAGCGCGGTGCTTTTTGCTTCGTGTGCATGTGATTATTCTAGGGTATATTCTACAGCCTTTTCGGCGTGGATGGCTGTGGTATCGAGCAGTTTTATGTTGGTGTCATCTTGATCTACTAGCATTCCAATTTCGGTACATCCAAGAATTATCGCTTCAGCCCCTTGCCCGGCCAGAACATCGATGATGCGCAAATATTCAGTTTTTGAGCGGGGTCCTATTTTTCCTAGGCAGAGTTCTTGGTAAACTACATTGTGGATGATTTGTCTGTCTTCTTTATTCGGAACCAGGACAGAGAGCCCGTATTTTTCGCTCAACCGGCCTTTGTAAAAATTCTGCTCCATTGTAAAGGCAGTGCCCAGCAAGCCCACTGTTTTGATGCCTTTATGAGCAAGAACTTCTGCTGTTGTGTCAGCTATATGGAGCAAGGGAATGTCGATCGCCTTTTCTATTTGCGGGGCAACCTTGTGCATGGTATTTGTGCAGATAAGTAGAAAATCGGCACCTGCAGACTGTATGCTTTTGGCAGCTTCGGAAAGTATCCTTGCCGTGCCTTCCCAATCGCCTTTGCGTTGCAGTTTTTCTATAGGTTCGAAATCGACGCTGTACATAACAATCTTCGCTGAATGCAAACCGCCAAGGGTATTTTTAACGCCCTCGTTGATCGCGCGATAGTACCCAAGCGTACTTTGCCAGCTCATACCACCCAAAAGGCCGATTGTTTTCATGGTGCCCCTCATATACTTTTGTGGTATAGCGCTCACGTTCAGCTGCGTTTGCTGTATGCCACTGTTAGGCGTCTACTTTGGGAACGCTCTGTAGGCCGCCGATAGAAACTGTGTAAACGCTTCCGATTCAAGAGCGAAATCCTCCTTAAGCCGTAGGATAATGCGCTCTGTTGCCTCGTTCCGGCTCTTGATGATTACAGAGCTGGGCAAGTTCAGCTTCTCCGAAAGAGAATCCTCCTGGTCAAACTTTGCAATATTAAGCTGCTTGGCAAGGTCGTCCGCCTTGAGCGTGCCGGCTTTCACAAAGAAATGTAGCCGAAGGCTGCTGGGCGTTGTGGTCACGGTAACCCAGTTGTAGTTATTCACGCGATAGGCGACGTAATCCTTCTGGTTCCAGCGAGGCCCATCAACCTCAAAGTTATCTTGGAGTATCTTATCGAGCTTCTCAAAAACTTCGCGAGTCTTCGCGCTACAGCGCTTTTGGAGGTGCCCCTCCTTACCGTCAACAACCCATGGTGTGCCTTCCGGGCGAAGCCGTCCCGCATTGGCGAAGCGCTTGACCTTAAACGGAACTATCGTGGTGGGCTGGAGCAGAACAGAATCGCCTTCCTTGTACGCCTGCATCTCGATGACTGTGATGTCGATGCTGTGGTCGCGGAGCCAAAGCGCCACTGTCCCCAGCTTGTCTCTAACCGATGACCCGACGATGATCATCCGTTGGTCTTGGTTCAGCGTTGGAATCTCATCAACACCGGTATCTTCACAGAAGGCCTCGTAGAGGGCGTTGAAGTTGAAATCGTGATCGTCAACTTTGCCGAGGAAGTTACGTGCTTGGTTCTCGAAATCCTCGAACTTCCATTTTGAGACATAACTCGCATACCGAAGAGCCTGTACAGCGACAGGATCACGGAGCTTTCCTCGCTTCAACTCGATCACGCATGCATTTCCTTGGGGATCAACGGCTAGAACGTCGAGACGGTCCTTGGTGTCTGGGATGAGCACTTGTCGCCCGATTACAAGTAATGGCTCGCCCAGAATCGGGGGATCTGTGACGATCCAATCCTCAAGGTGCTCCTCAAGGAGCTTCTCTTCCTTCAAATTGGTCTTGGGCAGCTTAGTCGGTCCCTTCTCGCCTATCTTCCAAATGGGCATAGAATTCCTCACTTTGCTCGTTTACGCTTCGCACGACAAAGGTCGCCTACCGCTTATGGCGCGTAACGGAATAGAGGTTAAGTGCGGCACCTTGTTATGCGCGCCCGCCTCCAACACACCTACGACAATAGCTTGGCCATGTAATAAGCGTGTCGAATAACACAATCCGCCGGAATCTGCCGAACCCGGTAAAGAAGGCATTCGATTTGGTGGAACGCTGTGAACCATCCATTTTAAAAAAACCCTTCATTTTAAAGCCTTGAGATTGAGCATAGCCTTCAATAGCCTTGCGAAGTTCACCTTCTTCCAGAGGAATAAACTTGTTAAAGAGCGGCATGATTACTACTGGCGCTATAAACGCTAAGAGTATCTGGAATAGGGTTACAGCGATCCAGCAGTATAGCCAGGCCAGATTGCCGGCTTCGCCGAAGAACCACAGGATACCGGAAAAAGCAGCTCCCCCAATGAGGGCGATTAAAAGCCACCCTTTTAATCTATCCAGGATAAAGGTTTTGACACTGGTTCTATTAAAGTCATATTTTTCCTCGATGACAAAGGTGTCATAGACGGAGAAAGGAAGGTGAAGGATTTGATAAGTTAGCAATAGGACTGCCGCAAAGATGAGGCCGGTTAAGATAGGCCCTAACTGAAAATTTCTGGCCCACTGGTCAACAATATTGAAACCACCAGCTAGGATAAAGGTTAGGGTGATTGCCAAAAAAATTGACGTGGTGACTATTCCGAAACTGGTGTTCTCTTTCAGGTAATTCTGGGAAGTTTTATACTCCGCTGCATCGTAGTATCCCTCAAATTCCTTCGGCAAATCTGTCTTGAGGTGCCGAATATTCAACCGTTCCACGATAAGGTTCAAAGCATAGTTACCTACCAAAATAGCCAGGATAATTACCAAGTAGATGTTCATCACAACCTCCCCTTATCTGGCAGCCTGACAACCAGGGGCGGGGCGTTACCGTTCCCACAGTGTTAAGGCATTCTTATTCCCTTTCGCCCCTCCCTGAACTCCAACTTGTTTTCATGCTATCAGAAAGTTGAGGAAGAGTCAATAGTCATTCAGAGTAGGCGAGCAGGGGTCAGATATTAGATCTTGGT
>JAJOKK010000102.1:2029-11156 GCA_021129875.1 Candidatus Bipolaricaulota bacterium | reverse complement strand
GTCTGAACCCAGCTCGCGTACCCTTTTAACCGGCGAACAGCCGGACCCTTGGGACCTGATTCAGCCCCAGGATAGGATGAGCCGACATCGAGGTGCCGATCTCCGTCGTCGATGTGAACTCTTGGACGGAACTAGCCTGTTATCCCCGGGGTAACTTTTGTCCGATGAGCAGTGGCCCTTCCACAAAGCGCCACTGGGTCACTAGGACCTGCTTTCGCACCTGCTCGACTTGTAGGTCTCGCAGTCAAGCCTCCTTATACCCTTACGCTCAATGGCTGATCACTAACCAGCCTGAGGAGACCTTTGCGCACCTCCGTTACTCTTTAGGAGGTGACCGCCCCAGTCAAACTACCCACTTAACACGGTCCCGCGACCGCTGCTAACGGCCGACGGTTAGAGCCTCAACATATGCAGGGTGGTATTCCAAGAGCGGCTCCACCGAGGCTTGCGCCCCAGCTATCATCGCCTCCCACCTATCCTGTACAACACATGCTAAAACACAATGTCAAGCTATAGTAAAGCTCCACGGGGTCTTTTTGTCCAGCCGCGGGTCACAGGCGTTTACACCTGTGCTTCAATTTCACCGAGCATTCAGTCAAGACAGCGCCCAAGTCGTTGGACCTTTCATGCGGGTCAGAACTTCACGTTAATCCCCTGTCCCCAGGGGCGCAGACTATATCTTCACTGCTTCCTTTGGATACTTCCGTTTGCCGTCGTTGATGGTAAAAACCACCTCGACGATCTCTCGGAAGCCTTTTTCGGTCAGGTGTTCACCGCAGCTCATCTTCTTACAGACGAGCGCAAACTTCTCAAAATCAGTCCGTTTACTGGAAAGTAACGGGTATTTCTCGAAGTGCGGAATTACCCTTTCCACAAGATCACGAACGCTGCGAACCTCATACTTCAGAGTCTTGTCAGATCTGTTGCTACGGATGCTACCACAGCCAAATCGCTGCTTGTACATCCAAAGAACCTCCGCCCGGTCGCGATTCTGAGCGACCGCGAAACTGGGACGGATTTCCCAACCGAAGACATGGCGCTTGCTTTTGTTGATAGTAACGCAAAAGCAACCCTCGCCATCGGCGTAGCCTGACAAATACGCGTTGAGGTTCATCTTCACCAACGTTCACTCCGTAAGCAGTGCCAGCGTATTATAGCAGCTCAAATTTGCTCATTCGAGCAGGACTGCTATCTCGGTCTTTCGACCTCAGTCGTTACGGGGTCAAGACCCGTTCTTTGACGAGCCCGACTTCCCACGGTATTGCCCTCTCTTTGGCACGGCTCCTTGAACCGCAACGAGGCTGGGTTTCACCGTTATAAGCTGGTACAGGCAATCATGTTAATTACCTGACAAGGAATTTCGCTACCTTAGGACGGTTATAGTTACCGCCGCCCTTCACTGGGGCTTCAGTTCAGCGCTCTCACGCTTCCCCTTAACCTTTCAGCAGTGGGCAGGTTTCAGACTCTATACATCCTCTTTCGAGTTAGCAGAGTCCTGTGTTTTTGCTAAACAGTCGCTCAGGCCGATTCTCTGCGGCCACCCGAAGGTGGCTCCCCTTATCCCGAAGTTACGGGGTCATTTTGCCGAGTTCCTTAACTGAATTTCACTCGTCCACCTTAGTATTCTCTACTCGCCTACCTGTGTCGGTTTTGGTACGGACTCTTCCTTGCTCGCTAGAGGATTTTCTTGCCCGATGACCCCTTCTCCCTTCGCCCTGAAAGCGGGCTCGCCATAACACCTCGACTTAAACGGGGAAACGGATTTGCCTATCCCCCCTACCTTAGTGCTTGGACACGCTATTCCGTCAGCGTGCGGAGAGGGCCCTTCGGGGTCCCCCCTTTGCTCAAATGCAAGATTAGAGGCGCAGGAATATTAACCTGCTGTCCATCGCCTACCCCTTTCGGGTTCAGCTTAGGTTCCGCCTAACCCTGGGCGGACAAGCCTTCCCCAGGAAACCTTAGGCATTCGGTGGCAATGATTCTCACATTGCTCGCGCTACTCATGCCGGCATTCTCTCTTCCGTCTCGTCCACCAAGCCTTTCAGCTCAGCTTCAACCGTTAACGGAATGCTCCCCTACCGAACAACAAGTCCAATTATGGACTTTGTCATTCCCGCAGCTTCGGTACTAAGCTTAGCCCCGTTAAATTTTCGGCGCATCGTCGTTAGACTGGTGAGCTATTACGCACTCTTTAAAGGATGGCTGCTTCTAAGCCAACCTCCCAGATGTCTAAACAACAACACATCCTTTCCCACTTAGCTTAGATTTCGGGACCTTAGCTGGCGGTCTGGGTTGTTTCCCTCTTGAGCGCGGAGATTATCCCCCGCGGTCTGACTCCCGTGCAACGATCAGCTGGTATTCGGAGTTTGGTTAGGGTCGAGAGTTGCCCCCCTTCCCAGATCAGTGCTCTACCCCCAACTGTCTTAACACGAGGCTAGCCCTAAAGCTATTTCGGGGAGAGCCAGATATCACCAGGTTCGATTGGTTTTTCGCCCCTAACCACAGGTCATCCCCTAGCTTTTCAACGCTAGTGGGTTCGGGCCTTCATGTACGGTCAAGTACACTTCACCCTGCCCATGGCTAGTTCACCTGGCTTCGGGTCTACATCATGTGACTTCTGTCGCCCTATTCAGACTCGCTTTCGCTACGGCTACACCTCATTCGGCTTAACCTTGCCACATAACGTAACTCGCCGGCTCATACTACAATAGGCATGCGGTCACACCCTAAAATTGCCTGTGAAGGCGTTATTACGGGTGCTCCCACTGTCTGTAAGCAAATGGTTTCAAGTTCTATTTCACTCCCCTCCCGGGGTGCTTTTCACCTTTCCCTCGCGGTACTAGTTCACTATCGGTCAGTTGATAATATTTAGCCTTGGAAGGTGGTCCTCCCAGATTCACGTCGGATTTCTCGTGTCCGGCGCTACTCAAGTCAACACCCAAGGTAGCTCAACCTTTCGTCTACGGGACTTTCACCCTCTGCGGTCGTCCTTTCCAGAGACTTTGCGGACCGTTCGACTAGATATCACTTTTAACCCTGCTCACCTCTGCATGGGTGAGACGGTGCTAACTTACAACCCCAAGACAACAACGGATGCAGCCTTACATTGCCTTGGTTTGGGCTCTTCCCGTTTCGCTCGCCACTACTAAGGGAATCTCGTTTGATTTCTCTTCCTCCGGTTACTGAGATGTTTCACTTCGCCGGGTTCGCTGAGCGCACCTACTAAAGTTTCAGTGCGCCCTTCTATGGCTTCACCATAGAGGGCACTCCCATTCAGAAATCCTCGGATCAAAGCCTGCTTAGCGGCTCCCCGGGGCTTATCGCAGCTAGCCACGTCCTTCATCGCTTTCAACTGCCAAGGTGTCCACCATTTGCCCTTACTGCGCTTGTATGATACACACTCTATTCACTTGTCAAAGATCTCTCGCCCACTCTCGTGGGCTTATAAGAACATTCTAACACCTCCCGCTCGGTCTGTCAACCCTATCTAGCGGGCGGTGCCAACAGGGAAAAACTGTACCATAGAAAGGCCCGTTTGTCAACTGGCCTCAAAACCCCAAATCAACAGCGTTTCCCGCGCAAGACCCGTTTCTCCAAAGAAAGAAGCCGTTCTTTCATGCGTAATCCGCCGCCGAAACCGACAAGCGCCCCATCCTTCCCGATTACCCGATGACAGGGAACGACAAGAGGAAGCGGGTTTTCGCCGATCGCGGCGCCAACGGCACGCGCTGCGGACGGACGGTCTACAGCAACGGCAATCTCACTGTAAGAACGCGTCTCTCCGTAGGGAATAGACAGAAGTTCGCGCCAAACAGAGGTTTGAAAGGTGGTCCCCCGCAGATCGAGCGGGCAGGAGAAGTACTTCCTCCGCCCGGCCAGATATTCCTCAACCTCCTTGCGGACCAAGGCGGTCTTCGCCTCGCTCGGGATGATACCGCCGCCAAAGCGCCTGCCTAACTCGGCCAAAGAGGCCTCATGAAGATCGATTAGGCGTGCCCCAAGATCAGAAGTGAGAAGGGTGAAAGACCATTCCTCCCAGCGGATCAATGATCCGTAAAGCGGTGAATCATCGATCATGGTCGGCTTCTTCTCCGAAGTGAAAGACACGATAGATCTCGACCTTAATCGATCGATCGTCCCGCCAGCAATCTGCCGGCGCACCCTGTTTTACGCACAACGACGAGAGAAACGCCGGGGCATCGGGGAAGGCGTCCCATACGTGCGGAAGGTAGGTCGAGCGACCGTAACGCGTTGTCAAGATCACTCCGTCCCTGCCGGGAACGAGCTTGGAGAGAAGCTCGTCCGGGCCATCATAGGAGAGTGGCTTCGGGGGATCGAGCACGCTGATCTCGATCCAGACAGCACTAAGTTCAGCGGAAACGACAGGGGGGAACCGGGGATCGTTTGTCGCAGCAAGGACAATATTGCGCATAGCGTTCTTGTACAGTGGCTCGTGCGGAATAAAGGAATCGAGCATGCAGCCACGAAGCCCTTTATCCTTTGTCAAAGTGACGAAACAGGCCGCCTTCCTCATCAGAGCAGGAGGGATCTCCGCATGCTCGACCTCAATCCCGTCTTCCTCGGCAAGGGCCACTTCTAAACGTCGGCGCGCAAACCGCAACAGAAGACTCTGTTCGTCAGAAGATAGAGTCAGTCCCGCCCCGTTCACCCGCTTCATCGCAGTGAAACCTGCGGCAGCAATGCCCACTGAAAAAAGTACAATCGCCTGTCTAGTCCGTCATTCATCGCCCCTCCTCACGCTCCACCGGCTCTACCGTACCACGCAGCGAAAACCATGTCAACAGTGGCCCAAGCAAAAGACGCTCCCTGCACTCGGCAGCGACCGTCAGATCAATAGCCGGGAAGAGGTAAGACGGTGGAAACCGGTAGGAAATTGGACAGCACGACAGAAGTATGATGGGGGAGAGGTTGATATCGATCTCACCCCAAAAGGCCCTATCATAATAGTGGCCGAAGACCGGGGCGGAATTACGTCAGAGAGCAAAACAAAAGATTGAGCGAAGCACCCGCTCTCGGTGTGCCCACCGAGAAGAATCGTGCATGCTGGTCGGGACGCCCGGATTTGAACCGGGGACCTCTTGCGCCCCATGCAAGCACGCTACCAGGCTGCGCCACGCCCCGAGATTGCTTCTATGATACCAGCTAGTACTCCCGTTGACAAACCCCAGAGCCACTTCACGTCAAAGACAGTCCCCGGTCCCGCTGTCATCGTGCCGAGGGCCGCCCGAATGAGGACATATCTCCTCGCGATGAAGCCGTCATCTGAGTAGTCTATCCGCATGGCTAAGTTCGGAATCCTGCTCATCACTGGAATCGCGTTTATCGTCATCGTCAGCATGGTCATCACCACAGTAGAGACCGCCCCACTGAGCACTCCCCTTTCCCTGACTAATGATCCCAATCAGCCAAGGATGGAGCCCCGTCAGATCACGCGAGACCCACGCCCGATTACGGTGGTTATCAACGCAGGTGACGGGGGAAGGGCACCAGGGGCGGTGGTCGGCGGGGTGATGGAGAAGGATATCAACCTCGCCGTGGCTTTGCGGGTATTAGCCTTGACCCGCAGCGATCCTCGCCTCAGGGTGGTGCTCACCCGGATGACGGATAGGTACATCGCGCACAGAGACCGGTTGAAGATCGCTGAGCGGGCGGGCGCGGCCCTGTACCTGTCGATCCACACCAATGCCGCCCTTACTACCCAGGCCCGCGGGATAGAGACATGGGTAGACGATTCACGCGGGCCAACCGACCGCAGCTGGCTGCTGGCCGAAGCGGTACAACGTGGCGTAATCGCTTCCGTCGGCGCAGTGGACCGGGGCGTCCGCTCACAGCGCTTGTACATGCGACACACCCGCCTCCCCGCTGTTTTGCTCGAGGTGGGGTTCCTCACCCACCCTGCCGAGCGCCGGCTACTCCTTACCCCCGAACACCAAGATCGAATCGCCCGCGGTATTGTCAACGGGATCCTAGACTTCCTTAATCTGTAGCGAAACATCCGCTGCACCATCGGTCTTTGGCATGGGGGGGAAGTAGTGGGGAAAGCTGTGTTGGGTTTTAGGTTTTGGGTTTTGGGTTAAAAGCTGTCCTTTCTATTTTCGATGTCGAGTGCTGAACCGTCATTCTGCACCAGGTTCGAGGCTCTAATCTTTACTCTCTTTGCTCGCTTCCTTGCCCTGTAACCCAAAACTCAAAACCCAAAACCGCTTCTACCGGGTTTAAGCTCTACCCCTTTGCTCGCTTCCTTATGCCCTGTAAACCAAAACCCAAAACCTAAAACTCAAAACTCAAAACCGCCTCTATCACCGCCTCTATAGGGTTAAAGCTCTACCCCTTACCCCCTTTGCTCTCTTCCTTGCCCTGTAACCCAAAACCCAAAACTCAAAACCCAAAACCGCCTCTATCACCGTTTCTATAGGGTTAAAGCTCTACCCCTTTGCTCTCTTCCTTGCCCTGTAACCCAAAACTCAAAACCCAAAACTCAAAACCGCCTCTATCACCGTTTCTATCTACTGATCGCCTTCCGCATGAAGACCTGCGCCCCCAGCCGTTCGAATCCTAGATCATTGAACAGCTTGAGGGCGGGGTTGTCGTCCGCGATATCGAGGAAGATGCCGATCCGTCCCCACTCTCGTGCCAGATCTTCACATGCGTGCAGGAGGATGTGCGCGATCCCTTGCCCGCGGAACGCCTCATCGACCAGGAGGTAGAGGATGTAGACCGTCTTATGCGCCTGGGGGAAGACGAATCTGTTCGTATCCTCCTGCATATCCCGGCAAAAGACGAACCCCACTATCTCCCCGTCGATCTCGGCGACGAACCCGGCCCAATGCGCGAGGCAAAGGCGATCCGTGACCCAGGTCGACACGTCCTCCTCGGTGATCCCCTGACAGAACGTTGTTAAGACCGGTTCAAATATCTGTGCTAATCGCACCACACCCTCTGCGTCAGCAGAGACCATCTCTCGAATACGGTAGCGATCCTTAGTCATCGATCGTCCACCCCCCTTTTGTAGATGGTTCCTCATCGATCATTAAAGGGAAAACCGTGGCAAAGGTCAACCCGCACTATTGATCCGCGTAGGAGGCAAGGATCTCCCCGATTACGAGCATATGGTGATCGTCGTCTGCGTAGTAGCGTTCAAGGATCTCCGGTGCGCTGAAATCTTCCCCGTCAAGCTGCTTGCGCAGGATAATCCTACATTCGTAGTGGAGCGAGCAATCCGCGATGATCGGTGTCTCAACCCTCTTTCCCTCGACCAGAGCAATGCCGCAAGAGGCGGCCTTGTCGAGATCTCGCCCCGATTTTGTCCCACAGAAAAGAAGTTCCTTGTTCAGCCTGCCGGGGGTGGGGATGTTCACGGTGAAAGTGTCGGCGAAGAGCAGAGCTCCGTAGGTATAACGCGAACGGCGAACGAGGACGGTGAAGACCGGCCTGCCCCAGATAAAACCCACCTCTCCCCACCCGATCGTCATCGGGTTACCCCGGCCGTTCTTATCGCAAGCGACGAGGAACGCACCGTCTCCAGCAAGGGTCTGTCTCAGTTGATCGACCCCCGCACTCCAAGATACCGTCTTCTTCATCCCTACCTCCTTGATCGCTGTGGGACTGGGGTCAAACCTTTGATCTTGGTGTTTTTTCGTTACTCGGCATTCTTTCCCAATTATCGGCTCGCAAAACACCAAGATCAAAGGTTTGACCCCAACTGTCCGCAAAACCCAAAACTTAAAACCCAACACCGCTTTCTCCATACCCAGCACCGCTTTTACAAAAATTCTTCCTCGATGAGATCGGCAAGCTCCTCGGGTCGGCGGGGGGAGAGGAGGCGCACCCCGTCGGGAAGAACGACCCGCTGCTCGGTGACCACTGCCACAACGTCGATTTCACCGGCCAGTGGCTCAACGTTCAGATCACCCAGGCGGCGGTAGATCTCAATCTTGGGGAACGGACCGCGCTTGAACCCCTCAACAAGGACAATATCGTAGCCCGGGAAGAGCCGTTCGATCATCTTATCGATCGGCTCTTCTTCTGCACCCTCCCAGAAGAGGGCATAGCCGACGGCGCCGACGACCAACCTTTGTTCTGCTCCGGCCACGCGGTGCCGCGAGCTGTCCTTATCCGGAGAATCGAGCTCCTGCTTATCCGGCGCGTGTTTCACCGTCCCTACCCGGTAGCCCCGCTCGATCAGGATGGAGATCAGCTGCGTGAGGAACGTTGTCTTCCCGCTCCCCTGATGCCCGATGACCGAGATTACAGATGGCTTTATCATCTCGCGATCGCCTTAATGCAGTCTTCCATCTCGAATTTGCGCAGCATCCCGTTGGTCGGGCCGAAACGGACGTAGCCGCGCGCTTCATACCAGGCCTCTATTTCAGTGTGCATCGTTGGTTGCTCTATCGGATGATCAACGCTTGCTCCGCGGGGGATCGGCTTGGGCGACGAGCCGCGAAGAAATGGCTCGTCGTGCATCGTCACTCCTGCGAGCAGATCGATATCCAGGCGCCTGCCGAAATCTCCGTACATACCCTCTCCCTTTTTGCCGATCGAGCGTCCGGCCGCTTTGCGCGATGCCGTCGCTTCTCGGATAATGCACCTACTCTAATACCATATCATCTTGAGGTGAAGCGATGCAAACTCTCTCCCAGGTCCTTTCCGATACCACCGCCGCCTTTCCGAAACAAGCGGCCATCATCCCCCACGACGGAATCATCACCTACGAACAGCTGAACGAGCGTGTCGACCGGCTCGCCCGTGGGCTGCTCGAACTCGGTGTGGAAAAGGGAGATAAAGTGGCTATATGGATGCCGAACATCCCTGAATGGGTGATCGCGTACTTCGCCGTCGCCCGTGTCGGCGCGGTCGTCGTGCCACTGAACACCCGCTACAAGACCCACGAGGTCCACTACATCCTCGAAGATTCCGGGGCAACGACCCTGTTCATGGTCGACTCCTTCGCCAGGATCGATTATCCGGCGATGGTCGACGAGATACGCGAAAAGCTCCCAAACCTCAAGCAGATCATCGTCGTCGGGGAGAAGGGGAACGATATCGCCTTCGATGAGGTCGAACGGCTCGGCTCAGAGGAGCTCAGCTCGGGGGAGCTCAGCTC
>JAJOKK010000102.1:0-1929 GCA_021129875.1 Candidatus Bipolaricaulota bacterium | reverse complement strand
GGAGCTCAGCTCGGGGGAGCTCAGCTCCAAAGAACTCAGCTCCAAAGAACTCAGCGATCAACGGCTTGCCGAGCGAGAAGCGACCGTGACAGCACATGATAACGCGTTCATCCTCTACACCTCGGGGACGACGGGGAGCCCCAAAGGGGCGATGCTCTCGCATCACAACATCGCCGAGAACGCCAACCAGATAACCGGCGTCCTGCACGCAAGCGAAAAGGATACCTTTCTGCTTGCGGTCCCGTTCTTCCACTGTTTCGGCTGCGTGATGGGGATCACGGGAGCGATCACCCGGGGGGCGAGCATCGTCCCGATGACCGCCTTTAAGGCGAGAGAGGCGCTGGAGCTCGTTGAGCAACACAAGGTCTCCGTCCTCTACGGCGTCCCCACGATGTTCGTCCTCGAACTCGAGGAGTATCGCACCGGAAAAGAGGATGGATCCCAATACGATCTCTCCTCACTACGCACCGGGATCATGGCCGGCGCCCCTTGCCCGGTCGAGGTGATGAAAGGGGTGATGGAGGAGCTTCATTGTAACGTCTCGATCGCCTACGGCCTTACCGAGGCCTCGCCGGTGATCACGATGACCAGGTTCGACGACCCGGTCGAGCGGCGGGTGGAGACGGTTGGAAAGCCTCTCCCCGGGATCGAGGTGAAGGTCGCCGATGACGACCGCAACGCCTTGCCGAACGGCGAGACCGGCGAGCTCGCCTGCCGTGGGTATAACGTGATGCTCGGCTACTATAAGATGCCGGATAAGACAGCAGAGGTGATCGACAAGGATGGTTGGCTCTACTCCGGAGACCTGGCAACGATCGATAATGCAAACTACGTCCGGATTGTCGGCCGCAAGAAGGACATGCTGATCACCGGCGGGTTCAACGTCTACCCGGCCGAGATAGAGGACTACCTGTTCACCCACCCCAAGGTGCAGAACGTCTCCGTAGTCGGCGTCCCCGACGACGTGATGGGCGAGGTCGCCGTCGCATACATCGTTCCATGCGCGGGAGCGACGATCGAACCGCAGGAGATCATCGACTACTGTAAAGGAGAGATCGCCAACTTCAAGCTCCCCCGGTATGTGGAGATCGTCGATGAGCTCCCGATGACCCAGTCGGGGAAGGTGCAGAAGTTCAAGCTGCGGGAGAAGACCAACGCCCTCCTCGCCGCAGGCGCGCTGATAAAACTCTCCCCACGCAAACAATGATCGTTTGGGGTCCTCTTTATTTGGGGGCCGGCGCAAGTGCTTAAACCGACCTCCTCTGGGCGGACTTGCTTACGCAACCCGCCCGGAGATCCATGAAGTTGATAAGTTGAGTGGGTTCCTCGCACCCCAGGTACGGGGTGGTTATAGGAAGCACTCCTCTTGAGATAGCGTGTGTGTAAAAACCAAACTACCATTGCCGTGACCTGTCTGACGGCCAAGCAGCAAAACCATCCCATATTTCAGCCACAGTATGGAGCCTGTTGCGTAAGCCTTTTCTGCTGCTCGTCGTTAAACTCGGTTGCGAAGCAAGGCCGGAGGCCAGCCCGTAGTTTCAAGCGTTTTACCGCTCGGGGGGTGTAGTAAGTTCCTCTTCGGATACTACACCCCCCAGGGGCGCAAAGAGCGCCGAGATCAAGCATTCAGATCCCTATTCCACATCTCTGCGTGCTCCGCGTACTTGGGGGGTGCAGTAAGTCCCCAATCGGCTACTACACCCCCCGAGGCGGTGAAAGCTTCTGTTGGACCTCCGGTCTTGCTTCGCAACCCGTCAAGAGAAGAGGTTTGTGCAAGAATCTGTATGGGTTTGCTGAATGCGTACGATCAAAGTGACAGTCGCTGCCCACAGGGGCTTGGAACACCCCACCAATCACGCTTAGGGTCCGCGCAGAAATAAATCCGCCCAAATAGTCGTAACCATGCCGTCAGTAACGAACATGTCTCAC
>JAJOKK010000105.1 GCA_021129875.1 Candidatus Bipolaricaulota bacterium | reverse complement strand
GATAGCCTGCGAAAGGTCCAATCCTACTTTCCGCTCATCCACGTCGAACGCGGCGACGTAATGGATGTGATGCGGGCGGTAGCCGGCGAAATCCTTGGTGATCAATCCCGGAATCACCGCAGTAGGATCGGCATAGTAGAACCGCCCCTGCACGAGGGAACTAGCGCAGTTCCCAACTCCGATGATCGCGGTTCTGATTTCTTTCATCTTTTGCCTCCTTTTATTGTATGTAAAAATAGCCAACACAGCCCTCAGGTATCGTTAGAGAGAAGACGCACCGCAGAGCAGCGATGAGTTTCCTGTTTTGTTAGACTGGCCCTTGGGGGAGAGCGGCTGCGCTTGTCCAACAGCAGCGGGTCGCTCGAGATGTAGGCGAACTGACCATCTCCGTTTGCAGATACAAGTTCGCCGGGAAAATATGTGATCTGAACATTAAGGTCACTCCTTGAAGGTAAAGATTAGCCGATGCAGAGGGAGAGATCAAATGCATTTCGAGTTCTTTTTTACATAAGGCAACGGGCCTGCAAGTTGAAAAGCCGGGGGGTTGTGCAAGGGGGGGGGCAGGAAAAAAGTTGTACCAACCCGGCGTGCTAAGGCGAGAGCGACTAATCAGGTAAGATCGCCTCGAAAAAGCGAGGTGATCGAAGTGAGTAAGAAAGGGAAGAGATATTCACCCCGGTTTCAGTTCAAGTTGTGCTGGAGGTACTGATTGGAGAAAGGGCCCGAGATATTCGGGAAAGACACGCCGGTAGCACAGTATGAGAAAAGAGGATCGATGCGAAAATAACACTTATCCAATGATACAAAGACCGAAAATAGCTGAAATCGGTGCCGCGCGAATTGCCCTTAGCTTCCCCAAAATCCTCTCTTTTTCTTAGCGCGGGAGTACCCGCACCGCCGACAGTAGTATATCACGTTCCTCCCCTGGTAGGAGGTGAACATCCGACGCTCGCGAGGACGTAGGATCCGGCCGCACCGCGGGCAGATCCGCTGGTCGATGAACAGAGCAATAAGTACGAGGGTTGCAACAAACAGGAGGATCGTCAGGACGCGGCCGGCTCCTGTCCCCGGGGCCGAAGGAGGGGGCGCACCCTGTGGGGTGCTGTGGCGAACGAGGAGGTCGAACAGTTCCACCATCGCTTCCTCAATGCGGCGATGGGCGACCAGTTCGCTAATTCCATCCTCAACCGCGCGGGCAAGGCCGGGGTGGGTAGTAGCGGTCCGCGCCCCTGACAGGACCCTCACCTGCCAATCGCGCCGCTCCCGAAGAAAGACGACGAACAGGGTCCGCCCCCGCGCAAGATTCCATGCGTCGAGGAGAGCGTGGCTGTAGCGGTCGATGTCCCCGAAAGGATCCTCCCAACTTGCGAGGATCGTCACCTCGATCCCCAACCGTCCCTCTGCCTCTTCGATGAGCGCGGAGATCTGTTCCCGCCCATGACGGTCGAGAACGTTGCCGTAGTCGGAGAGCCGCCCGCGCGGTAGGGGAAGATAGGCAGGGTGGGCGACGATCCCGCTGAGCGCAAAGAAAAGGATCGCGATCGTTAAGGGGCGTAGAGGATGCGCGAGCAGGTCTCGCAAGTGACAATCTCCAGGTCGCTTCGCACCCGCTCTATCACGATTTCGCTCACGTTCAGCTTACAGCCGAAGCACGATCCATCTACAAAAGGGACGACTGGATCGGCGAACTTCGTGCGCAGGTGCTCGTAACGGGTGAGGGTGTGCGCAGGAATCGCTGCGGCGATACCGGTCCGCTCGTCTTCCAGGCGGGTGATCTCTTCGCTTGTACGAGCGAGTTGGGCGTCGATCTCCTCGCAATCCGCAGCGAATTTTTCCTCGCGTTGGGCAAGCTCGACCACCGCATCTTCCAGGCGTTGCGCTGTCGCCTCGATCTCTTCCATCAGCAGGAGGGCATCATCCTCCATATCGCTGATCCGACGCCGTTGATTGGCGATCTTTGTCCGCAAGGCCTCCATCTCTTTGAAGCTGATGATCCCGTGTTCCAGCTGTTTTTGATAATCGCGAATCTTGAGATCGAGTTCATCTACTGAGAGGTTCTTCAACCGGCTGTCACGCTGCATACTTTCTAGGTGTTGGCGAAGACTGTCTACTGTGGCGCGCTCTTCGCTACGTTTACGTTCCACCCGCAACCGCTGTACTTTCAGGTCCTCGACCCGCGCGGACAAGTCGCTACACTGTTGATCCTTTCCCTGCAGTGCGAGCAATAACACAATCCTTTCGTCCACGCATCCCCCTCGATCCCTAGGCCTTTTCCTTGATCGACTATAAGTGAAGATCCGCGCGGGCGCAAGTCTTTTTTTTGTCGCTCCTTACAATCTACTACTGGTTTCCGCGCAAGAGCGGTTAGGATAACGATACAAATGGAACCCCTTTTAGATTCAGAGATGCAAAGCTGCACTCGACCGCTGGTGATCTCTCTGGCCCACAAAAAACGAGAGGAAGAGCGATCGCTCCTCCTCTCGCCGCCGCACCGGGTGGTGCTAGCTGTCTGCTCCTGAATGATGACAGATGACCTGTCTTTAAACATGGCGTTCGACCGATTGCAACAGGACAAGCCGCACCTATCCGCGACATGAATTCCAAGGGAACGGGTGATCCGAGTATGAGAGCCGAGCCAACGCCCGCGAAACAGCCATAAAAGCATGCGCCTCCTGAGGCTGCAAAAGGCATCCGCAATTGACCGTACCCCCTCCTGTTTCCTTGAACTTTCCGTCTTGATAAGTAACCATTAGGTAGACTGTATGCTGCATTTTCTGGAGAGAGAGCGACTATTAACAAACACCGGACCTTTATCAGCTTATTTGTCGCTGTTGCGACGGCGATGATCGGACTGGGAATTATCATTCCCATTTTGCCGCTCTATGTCCACAGGCTTGGAGCGAGTGGAACTGCTATTGGATTTGTCTTCGCTGCGTTCTCAATTCCACGTATTATCGGCAGCCCTCTGCTGGGATATATCTCCGATCGGATCGGCCGGCGGAGGTTGATTCTCCTCGGACTGCTGGGGTTTACTGTTGTTTCTTTCCTCTATGTGATTGCCGCGACGATCTGGCAGCTAGCTGCGGTCCGTTTCCTGCAGGGGATTGCCGCAGCCATGGTCTTGCCGGTTGCGCAAGCCTATATTGGCGATATCACTCCGCCGGGAAAGGAGGGCCAATATATGAACTTCTTTTTCTCGTCTATGTTCATCGGAATCGCCATCGGACCGCTCCTTGGGGGAACACTAGGCACAATGTGGTCTGCGGATGCCGCTTTTTACGCGATGGGAGCTTTGAGTTTTATCGCCCTTGTATTCACGTTCCTCTATGTCCCGGAAGATCGAAAGTCTGTAGTGAAAAGGAAAGATTCCACCTTCGCTCGATCGCCGATGCCGATCGGCAAAATAGTGAGGAATGACGCAGTAAAAGCGATCTGTTTTTATGTAGCAACCCGTGGTTTTTGGCGTCAAGGGTTTAGCGCCTTCTTCCCGCTATTCGCCGTGACAGCAATGGGAGTAAGTGAAGTGGGGATCGGCGTCATCTTGTCGGTCTATCTGTTCACTGAGGGGCTATCGCAGATTCCATTCGGATACCTTGCGGATCGTTACCCGCGCCTGCCGCAGATAGTTCTTGGCAGCGTGTTGGCGCCAGTGATGCTGTTCGCTGTCCCGTTCGTTGATCAGATATGGATAATCGTCCTCATCGTCATCTTTATGGGATGGTGGAGCGCGTTGGCTCGTGCTTCGCTACTGGCTATCCGCACTGATATTGGACGTACATATGGAATGGGAACCGTAGCCGGCCTGCAGAGCGGTGCGTTCAGTACAGGACAGGTTTTCGGGCCGCTGGCCTTCGGGGTGATCGCTGATCTGTGGGGTGTGAACGCTGTCTTTGCGCTCGGCGGTGTGGTAGGGATGGTAGGCAGCATCTTCGTCATCTTCTGGATGCGCCGCTGGCAACGGTCTGTCGAGCCCACTGCTTTCGCTGCTGCTGTTGAAAAACAGCCTGTAACTGGACTTTACGGGAAGCCACGCGAACAGCTGAGGAAATAAGGTAATAGCGAGCTGTAAGCATTTAATAAATCGGCTCTTCGGAGTTTTGCCTGCCTGTTACATCCGCAAGGCAGACAGGAATGGTTGCGATATTTCGTTAAATTGCCTTTAGGGGCTTCCTTTATCCGTAAGAAGTTATTGATACAGATCGAGGTAGATGCTATATTCATCTAGACTGGCGGGCGGCGCCGGATCGAGGAGCAGTCTATCATTGCAGTCGAGACTGAAGATAGCCGGGAAAAGCGCAAGAGATGTCGCTGCACAGGTTGCTCTCGGACATCTTTCTCGTCCCGGCGAGGATGTAGAAGAGGCAAACTATGGCAGACCAGCGTGTTATTGAGGTGTCTGATCTAACGTTCAGCTACCGCAAGACAGAGGCATTGAAGAAGATAAGCTTCACGGTTGATCGGGGCGAAGTCCTCGGCTTTCTCGGGCCAAACGGTGCAGGTAAGAGTACCACGGTGAAGCTCCTGACAGGTCAAATAGTACCGGACAAGGGGAGTATCCGTATTCTGGATAGGCCCATGCCACGGGAACGGAGCCGGATTCTCAACAAGATCGGCCTCTGTTTCGAAGCGCCGAACATCTATCCCAAGTTAACGGGGTTTGAGAACCTGGCTATTTTCGCCAAACTACACGGTCAGAGCACCTCACACATCCCCCGGCTTATGTCGCGATTCGGTCTGGAGAACAAGGGCAATCAACGAGTGGCGTCATATTCCAAGGGGATGAAGCAGCGCTTGGTGGTGGCTCGGGCCCTGGTCAACCGGCCCGAGATTCTCATCCTCGACGAGCCGACACAGGGTCTGGATCCAACTAACAAAGAAATGTTGCACGAGCTGTTCCACGAGCAGCAGGAAGTGGGAACGACCATCTTCATCACAACCCACGACATGCTGGATGTGGAGGCCATGTGCGACAGGGTGATCTTCCTGAACGAGGGGTCGATCATGGCTGACGATGATCCCAAAGCCTTGATGCGCCGGCACGGCAAAGCGCTTATCCACGTGAGTCTCAAAAATACCGATGGCGTTGAGGCGGTCACCCTGCCCATAGATGAGGCAAAGACCGCCGACAGAATCGCTGATTGGCTTAGAGAAGGGCGAGTCGAGACGATTCACTCGCAAGAGGCGACACTGGGGCAGGTGTTCATCAACATCACGGGGAGGAGGCTTGACCATGAGTAGATTCTGGGTCATCTTTCGTAAAGATCTGAGAGTGGCCAGGAGCGAAGGCCTGTTCCTTCTGATCGTCCTGTGGGCGCCCCTGGCTTCCGGCGTCACTCGTTGGGTAGTTAGCGCCCTGGGCAGAGACATGGCAACGCTCGGCCTCCAGATGATCCCCATGTGGCTGGCCATGAACAGCATACTGATCGGGATCATGGTTTTGGCGATGCTGTTTATCATGGAAAAGGAGGCCGGCACCATGGCCGCCTTACGTCTGACGCCCATAACACTCATCGAGATCATAGCGGCCAAACTCACCATATCCCTCTTCATTAGTGTGGCATCGGCTATTGCTCTTATCCTGCTCAACGTGGGAGCGATCAAGATCCCTGAGCTGATAGTAATAAGCACGGCCGGGATGCTGTTCATGCTGGCAGCGGGGCTTCTAGTCGCCCAATTCGCAACCAGTATGATGCAGTTCATGACCTCGGTACGCCTGCTTATGCTGCCTCTGGCTCTCCCGATGATCCTTCATTTCTTCCCACATGTGGAGGCCGAGTGGCTCAAGCTGATCCCCACTTATTTCCTGGTCCGTGCGTCACACGAGGTAGTAGTTATGAACGCTTCATTGGCTGATGTCGCCGGAGATATAGGGATTATGCTGCTGCAGGGCCTGATCTTGTTGGCTATCGCCATTTTCACAATCGCAAAGCTGGAGAAGCGCCCGTCCTGATTCTGTATGCAATCATACGCATACTTGCTCAGCACGCGCGTAATCTTGCTCTTTACAGGAGCAATGACTACGGTTCCTCGTTACAGCACTCCTGGTGGAGGGAGAACGCCTCGGGGAGGAGGTCGCGGATCGTCTTCTTCTTGAACGTACCGCCAAGAGTACCGCCAAGATTGCCCATGAGGATCACAAGATCCGGGGCGTGCTCGTAGAGGACTTGCCGGCATGCCCCGCACGGACTGCAGTATTCGGCGCGGCATGCGACCGCAATCTTTACGAACCCGTGCTTGCCCGCGGCGATCGCCGTGAACAGAGCGACCCGCTCGGCGCAGAGCGACAGTCCGTTCACCGCGTTCTCCACGTTCACTCCGGTGTAGACGCTCCCGTCGGCACAGAGGAGAGCCGCCCCAACCGGGAAGTTCGAGTAGGGACAGTAGGCGTTTTCACGCGCCGCAATTGCTTTAGCCAGTAACGTTCGATCGTCCATCTTCAAAAGCGGACCGCCAACCCGACGCTCCCGGAGATTGAACCGATCCTGATCCCCCACCATCCCGGGGTTTGGCTGATCGGAAGGAGGAGCCTCCCCCGCGCAAACATGCGGAGGAATGGAGGGCCGATCTCCGCCCCAAAGGATGCGTGGAACGCGAATGTCGACCAGCTGATGCCATCGAGATGAAGTGCAGCGAGGGCGGCATCGGCTTCTGTCTGGAGCCCCGGCAGGTTGATTTCGACCTGCGGGTCGATCCGTCCTTGAATGAGGCTGCCCCCCACGCCAAGGTCGAACCCCATGATCAGAAGATCGACCTGCTTAATAAACTCGGTTGCAAGCATGAGAGTGGAGAAGGAGGGGGCTGCCCTGATCGTTCCCTCTACCCTATCGATGACGATCGTCTCGTCGATCAGAAGGCTGGGTATCTCCGTGCCGAACAGACCGGCAGCCCCGCCTAGGAGCCCGTCGCTTAGGATCCCTCCAGACAGCCGGAGCCGATCGATGACGAGGAACGGAAATGGGAGTTCTATCGACCCGCCGAGAAGCGGAAGCGGCAGCGAGGTCACGGGTAGGTTCGCCTCGATCTGCGCCAGCGCCGCCTCCAGATCGACGATGGTCGTGGCTATGTCCATCAGCGGGATTCCGAGTCTATGAAGTGAATCTTCAACCGCCGGCGATACTTTGGCTAAGGAGGCGGAAAGGTCGAGCGTGTAGAACGAGATTTCCACTCCGATCCCGAATGCAAACCCAGTTAACGGGAGGAGGAGGGCGAGCAGTAATACGCCCACCCCCTTGCACAAGAAGGTTTTGCCAGTCATCTTATCTCCTTTATTCGTATTTATTGTACTGGGTCTATCTTTCGATCACGAGACGCGTGTCTTGATTTCAGCACGGCTATCTCCGTGGAGAACTTCCGCTCGATCGTCCAGGCCATCTCTCCTTCGGGGATTTCCCTGGCACGATTACGAGGAAAGAACTCTAGTTGCCAGTCGGAGAGCCCTGGCTTCCCCATCTCCTCCCAGTGCTTGCAGAGGCTCTTTAAGTCTTGATAGAGGGATTCCTCGCCATAGAGGGCGATCCTATCCTCTTTAAACTTGATCGCAACGCCCCCTTTCTCACCATAGAGGCTGTACCAACAGGCCCTTTCATCAACGATCGCCATGAAGAGCGACAGGGACGAGAATTTATCCCAATCACATCGTTTCTTCCTCAACTCGTTCAACTCTTCAAGGGAGCGGAAGAGGGGGTATTCGGCCGTCGGCTCCTTGCTGCAAAGGCTCCGTTGCTTGGCAAAGCCTGTCCTCTGCTCGACCTCCATCTCCCCGCGGATGCTCATGAATCCGGAGACGCCGACGAACCTGCCGCTCAGCTTGTCATCCTCTCTCCAGATTTTGGTCAACGGATCCATCCCCTCACCCCCGTGCTGCAGTGGGATGAGCATGAACCCCTCGTCTGCGAGCTGCTCTGCCCAGCGGAAAGAGAGATCGGAGCAACCAACCGTGGCGATGATCCGATCGTAAGGGGCATTCTCCGGATGGCCGCGGGCGCCGTCCTTGGCGAGCACCTCGATCTTATCGTAGCCGGCCGCCTTGAGAAGCCTTTCTGTCTGCTCGACTACATCTTCCTGGATATCGATCGTCGTGATAGAGCCGGTCTTGCCGACGATCTCCTGCATCAGAGCGGCGTTATACCCTGTCCCCGCCCCGATCTCCAGCACGTTCATCCCTTGCTCAAGCGCCAACAGTTCGAGCATGTTGGCGACCAGCGTCGGTTGGGATGTGGAGCTGGGCGGATCGAGCCTGGTGAGCAGCGCCTGATCCGAATAGATGATCTTCAGCAGCTCGGGATCTTGCGGGCCGAACTTCTTTTTAGTTAATTTCGTCCCGGTATATTCGAGCCCGCCCTCCTCTTCCGGCAAGTAGACCCACTCCAACAGCCGATGCCGCTCGACCTTACGGAAGGCCCGCTCGACCGGCTTGGTTTCGAGCATGCCCGCCTTTTTAATCTCATCGATGTAATTCTCAATCAGCTTTGCGATCTCTCGATCCATCCAATCGACCTCTGTTTTCGATGGTTGGGTTCATACAAGAAGAGTGGTTTTGGGTTTTGAGTGCTGGGTTTTGGGTTAGAGGCAGAAGATGTAAAACCCTCCGCTTGTTGTTTGTGCGGGCTATAGTAGCTATATCCGGAATAAACTCCAGAACGTCGGGCGCAGGACCCGCCGCTACATCTAACTTTCTGTAGCGGCGTACCTTGTGTGCGCCGTTCTCTTCTGAATGGAGAACGCATTCCATCAACCTGCAATATGAGGATCAACTCCGCTTGGGCTTGTACCACTCAAAAACCAACACTCAACACCCAAAACCTACCCCCCCAGCACTTAAGCATGTCAGCGCCGGTCCCAGCCCTCCCATTCCTTGCGCTTGAGTTCGGCGCGCTTGATCTTCCCACTCGTCGTCTTGGGGAGTTCAGAGACGAATTCGATCGCCCGCGGGTACTTGTACGGGGCTGTCTCTCTCTTCACGTAATCCTGCAATTCCTTGATCAACTCCGCCGATGGCTCATAGCCTTGAGCGAGGATGACGAACGTCTTGACGATCTCGCCGCGCTCGCGGTGCGGAGAAGCGACCGCTGCCGCCTCGACGACCGCGGAGTGGCTGACCAGGGCGTCCTCTACCTCGAACGGCCCGATTCGGTAGCCGGAGGTGAGGATTACGTCGTCTGCTCGGCCTTCGAAGAAGAGGTAGCCGTCTTCGTCCATCCGCACCAGATCTCCGGTGCGGTACCACCCGCCGGCGAACGCTTCTTTATCGAGTTCGGGCGACTTCCAGTACCCGTCGAAGATCGCCGGGTTATCCGGGCGCAGGGCGATCTCGCCGACCTCCCCCTGTGAGACTTCCTTCCCTTCACCGTCGATCAGCACGATCCCTGATCCAGGGGTCGGCATCCCCATCGCCCCCGGCTTGACCGGGATCCCCGGGGGATTGCAGACCAGGCAGACGCTCTCGGTCTGCCCGTAGCCGTCACGGATAGTCACCCCGAACGCTCGTTCGAATGCCTCGATCGGCTCGATGTTGAGCGGTTCGCCGGCCGACAACGCGTCATCGAGGAAAATCTTGTTTTTCCCCATGTCAGGGATCTGAGAGAACAGCCGGTACTCAGTCGGTGTCGCGCCGAGCTTGGTCACCTTGTATTTTTCCAGGAGTTGCAGGTACTTTTCTCCATCAAAACGCCCGTTGTAGATCAACTGGGTCGCTCCAGTGGTCAGTGCGACGCCGAGCGGGCTCCAATACCACATCGCCCAGCCCGGGGCGGTCGTCGCCCAGATGATGTCGTTCTCGTCCGCGCCGTACCAGTACCGCCCCGTAATCCGGTTATGGCAGTACATCCAACGGTGCGTATGTACGACCGGCTTCGGACTCCCGGTCGTCCCTGAGGTGAAGTTGATCGTTATCGGGTCGGTCGCCGACAGCTCCACCATCTTCACGTCCGGAGATGCGTCGGCAATGAGGTCCTCGAACCGGATCCGGCCTTCCTGTTTCTCTTCGCTCCCAATGATGATGATCGTTGAAAGAGAAGAATCGGCCATCGCTTCTTCGACCGCCTTTGCGACCGAGACGTCGGCGACTATCACCGTCGCCCCACTCACCTCGGCACGGTAGGCGATCTCCTTGGCCTTTAACATCTCCGAGCACGGGACAGCGACACCACCGGCGCCGAACGTCCCCAGCTGCACCATCAGTGCCTCGGGAACGCGGGGGAGTACGTGGAGAAGAGGGTCGCCCTTCTTCACTCCCAGATCGATCAGCGCGCTTCCGAAGCGCTGCCCGCCGTCTGTCAGTTCGGCATAGGTCACCTGCCGCTCATTCCCGGCGGCGTCCTCCCAGAAGACAGCGATCTTATTCGGATTCTTGCGGGCGTGCCCTGCAACGACATTGACGATGTTGTAGCTCTCGGGGATATCCCACTCGAACTCGCGGATCTCCCGTGCATACTCTTCTCTGGTATAACGCATCTTCCTCGATCACCTTTATGAAGTTGGATTTTGTATTGCGGTGGCGAAATTTATAGCATATCAGCGATGCTCTTGGCAAGTAAGGAGGCCCATTTGAAAGCTGTTGTCGTATTAGGTTCAAGTATGTCGAAACGGTTGATCTCCCAGGGAGTGGCGGCGACGCCGCTCGTGCGGAAGGCGCTCACTGATCGCACGGTGGTGATCACCCTGGGGACGACGAACGCTATTGTCGCTGAGGAGATCCTCGGGCGACCGATCGATCGAGGGGCGTTTGCCGCCGGATTCATCGACGATCACTGGAACGTCAACGCCCGCGTCGGCGAGGTCGGAGAGATCGTCCTGCAGCAAGGGAGCGAGGTAAAGGTCGATCCGCAAGATCTGCTCGCTTCCCTGCAGGCAGGAGATCTGATCATCAAAGGAGGGAATGCGCTCGACCCCTGGGGGATGGTCGGGGTGCTGATGGGGGCGACCGACGGAGGGACGGTCGGCCGATACCTCCCCATTGCGCTTGCCCGCGGGGTGGACGTTGTCATCCCAATCGGACTGGCAAAAGCGATCCATACTCCGATCAGTGAGCTTTCGCGCGAACTCGGCAGCGGCCGGCTCGACCTGTGTATGGGCCTCCCCTGTGGGATGCACCCTCTCCCCGGGCGGGTCATCACCGAGATAGACGCGCTGGAGACCCTCTTCCCGGTTGAAGTGACTCAGGTCGTGGGCAGCGGCCTTGGGGGCGGTGCGGGGAGCGTCTCCCTACTGATCAGCGGTCGGAAAGAGGGGGTGAAGGCGGCGTTCGACCTGGTCTG